>VFLB01000036.1 GCA_009914645.1 Synechococcaceae bacterium Bin_79_3 | reverse complement strand
GATTAATCATTAAAACAACCGGTAATACCGGTTTTTTTTTGCCAATTAATTGAAAATTCTGCTATTAAAAGGTGCTGATGTTTTGAACTATGGCTAGCTACACAATCACAATTGATGGCGGCAAAAGTTTTTCATGCGCAGACGACAGTTACATCCTTGATGCAGCCGATGAAGCAGGTGTTGATCTGCCCTATTCATGCAGGGCTGGAGCCTGTTCCACCTGTGCAGGTAAGTTGCTCAGCGGTGCGGTAGATCAAGCAGATCAAAGTTTTTTAGACGATGCTCAAATGGAAAAAGGGTATGCCTTGCTCTGCGTGAGTTATCCCACTGCTGATTGCTTAATCAAAAGCAATGCAGCAGCAGAAATCAGCTAACTTTAAGCCACTTCTTTTTCAACAGGTTCTGCTTCAAAAGGTAAATCCATATTTTTTAATTGCCTTTCGCTCAAACGTCTGGTCCAAGCCCCTCGCACAGGTTCGTTCCAGCGAAACCCCGCATCCTTAGCAAGTTGGCGTTGGCTATAGCTCACTTGGGCTCGATATAGTTGACGCGGTTCAAGAGCTTCAAGCAACATACTTTCTAGATCATCACAGCGTTCAAATACTTGGGCTAAATAAATGCAATCGGTTAGAGCTCGATGAGCAGCCCATACAGGAACCGCAAAGGCAAGAGCTAAATCTCTTAACGAGGGCCTTGGGCGGAGTCCAAGGGATTTTGGCCAAGCAATATCCTCCATAGTGCATAACCAAGGCATGAAAAGCTCAGGTAATACCCCGCAACCAAACCAACGACGATCAAATGAGGCGTTGTGGGCTACTGCTAGCTGAGCATCGCGGGCCATCGCCTCAAGTAAAAGCAAACATTGCTGCCAAGGTTGGGGTTCCTGCGTTGCTAGTGGATTAATGCCATTCACTGCAACAGCTGGGTTAGCGCTTACGGGGAGCAAAAAAGAAAGCTGGCTTAACACCGAGCGGTGTGGAACAGAAAAAAGAATTGCTCCCACTTCAAGGCACTCGAAAAGATCCGGCTCTAACCCTGTTGTTTCAACATCAATAATCAATAACTGCTTTGGCAGAAACACTGGAGGCGGCATGGCCAAGGCAGTTAACAAACTGGGTTGCTGCCAAGCGGGAAGCTCCATATCGGCCATGGAATGCAGTTCGCTCCACCTATCCTCTCAGTAAGCCCTCACGTTTGTCCTGTGTCAATAAGAGTTGGAGACAAGGTCCCCGCCTTCAGCCTCAAAGATCAAAACGGTGTTGAGAGATCTCTAAATACACTTGGAGCAAAAGCACTAGTGCTGTTCTTTTATCCAAAAGACGACACTCCTGGTTGCACTATGGAAGCATGTGCTTTTCGAGATCAATATCCAATATTCCAAGGTCTAAATGCTGAGGTGTGGGGTGTTAGTGGCGACGGGGCATCGAGCCATCGTCGCTTTGCCGATAGACATCAATTACCTTTCCCCTTATTAGTAGATGAGAAAAATAAATTGCGCGAAATTTTTGGGGTGCCTCGCTCATTAATTGTTCTTCCTGGACGGGTAACATATGTAATTGATAAAGAACAGATCGTTCGCTTGATTTTCAACGCAATGCTAGATGCAAACGGCCACGTTTCAAATTCAAAATCTATTTTAGAGCAGCTTGGTTCCTGATGTCGTGGCAACAACTTGGTGATATTTGGGTATCCAGGCCAAGTAACCCTAAAGCAATACTCCAATTCATAGGAGGTAGTGGCCTTGGTGCTACACCACAATTAAGTTATCGAAGGCTTCTAGAAGCATTAACTAAGCAAGGCTGGCTGGTGCATTGCTGGCCTTTTGTGCCAAATTTTGATCATCAGTTTCTTGCGGTAGAAGCATGGCGTTCATTTCGCAAGATTCAACAAGAACAAGAGATTAAGTTACCTTGCTTGAGGGTTGGGCATAGCATGGGTTGCAAATTACATCTGTTAGCACCCGATCAAGGGCGGGGATGTAAAGGCCAAGTGCATATGAGCTTTAATAATTTTTCAGCCGAACGGTCAATTCCATTATTGAGTGAATTGGCTCCTCGCTTTGGAATAGTAAGTGAATTTAGTCCGGCACCTGCAGAAACCTTGGAGATAATTTCAAAAGTTCTTGGCCCAAAACAGCAATTGATAATAAAATTTCGTGATGATCAATTAGATCAAAGCCAAATATTATATAGCTACCTTAACAAATTAGATAATAGTTCTATCAAGCAGCTGGAACTGGCAGGTGATCATCTCACCCCCGCTAGCGCTGGATTGAGACAACAATTTTTTGGCGGCATTACTGATGGCGCGCGCCAGCGTGAATTAAATCGATTAGCAGTAAGTATTACCGAATGGTGGAATTCTCAAGCATCACTGCGCAACTGATCAAGAACCGAACGGTCCTCAAGGGTGCTTGTGTCGCCGCTTATCTCTTCCCCAGATGCCAATGCACGAAGAATGCGCCGCATGATCTTGCCACTGCGAGTTTTTGGCAACGAATCACTAAAATTAATAGCATCAGGCTTGGCGATAGCACCAATTTCCTTACCTACATGAGCTCTTAATTCAGCAATTAGTTTTTCATTGCCACTGCAGCCCGATTGAAGCGTAACGAAGGCGACAATCGCCTCACCTTTTAATTCATCAAAACGCCCAACAACGGCAGCCTCTGCAACCGCAGGATGGCTCACAAGAGCAGATTCAATTTCCATACTGCCTAAGCGATGACCAGACACATTGATCACATCATCTACCCTGCCCATCACCCAAAAATATCCATCCTCATCCTTACGGGCACCATCACCAGCAAAATAAACATATGAACCATCCGCTGGTTTTAAATATCTCCAATAATTAGAACAGAATCGATCAGGATCTCCCTGTATATTGCGCATCATTCCTGGCCAAGGCCGCAAGATTACAAGATAACCACCTTCATTTTGTTGCACAATCTCAGCGTCGCCATTCATAATAGCTGCTGAAATTCCCGGCAATGGCAAGGTTGCTGAACCAGGTTTTGTTGGTGTTGCAGCGGGAAGCGGACTAATCATTACACCGCCGGTTTCTGTTTGCCACCAAGTATCAATAATCGGGCAGCGGTTAGAACCAATAACATCGCGATACCACATCCAAGCCTCGGGATTTATCGGTTCACCAACGGTGCCAAGAATTCGTAAGGAGCTCATATCGAATTGATCGGGTACCTCTCTTCCACTTTTCATAAATGCACGTATTGCAGTTGGAGCTGTATAGAACAAACTCACTTTATGTTTTTGGATGATTTCCCAAAAAGCACCAGGATTGGAAACTCTCGGTGCACCCTCATACATTAATGTTGTCGCCCCATTTGATAATGGGCCGTAAACAATATAACTATGACCTGTTATCCAGCCAATGTCTGCAGTGCACCAGTGAATATCATCCTCTTTGAGATCAAAAATCCATTGGAATGTGAGATGTGCCCAGAGATTATATCCAGCGGTGCTATGAACAACGCCCTTTGGCTTTCCGGTGGAACCCGATGTATAAAGCACAAATAAACGATCTTCACTTTGCATCTCTTCAGCCTCACAATGGTGTTGCTGGATATCAACAATTTCATGCCACCAATGATCTCGCCCAGCCTGCATAGCTATTGCTTCACCGGTGCGTTGCACAACTAAAACCTTTGCAACAGTTGGGCAGCCTTGAGCTATGGCTGCATCAACGGCGGGTTTAAGAGCCACGGCTTTGTCTTTGCGAAATCCACCGTCGGCTGTAATTACTAATTTGGCCTCGCCATCATTAATACGATCACGCAAAGCCTCTGCAGAAAATCCGCCAAAAACTACCGAATGAGCCGCACCAATGCGGGCGCAGGCCAACATCGAAATAGCAGCCTCAGGCACCATTGGCATATAAAGAGCAACCAAATCGCCCTTCTTAATGCCAAGAGCCTTAAGGGCATTTGCAGCCTTGCAAACCTCCGTATGCAGTTGGCGATAGCTAAAAATGCGCGTGTCACCTGGCTCCCCCTCCCATATCAATGCCCGCTTATCAGCCTTGGGGCCGAGAAGATGGCGATCGAGGCAGTTGTAGGAAATATTGGTGGTGCCCCCCTCAAACCAGCGAGCAAAAGGTGGGTTGCTCCAATTGAGCACCTCATGGAATGGGCTAAACCAGTGAAGTTCTTGGTTGGCTAAGCGACGCCAAAACAGTTCTGGCTCAGCCTCAGCTTCCTCTGCCAGCTTGCGGTAGCTCTCCATATTTCCAATCGTTGCCTGCTCCGCTAGAGCCTCAGGCGGCTGAAATAGGCGCTTTTCCTTGAGAACAGATTCAATTGATGTGTCTGTCATCGCTGAAGGGGGAAGCCTGCGTTGTTGATTAAACAGTTATCTAACCGACAAGGGCTGCCCCCTTGAAAGCGAGATCAGCGGTCAATATGGCATCAATTGCCGTTTTTATGGCTGTGTTCCACAACTTGAGGCAAGCGCAGCCATACGCCTGCCTGTTTGATCTTGATGGTCTCTTGCTGGATACCGAACCGCTGCATAGCCAGGCCTGGCGGGAAAGCATCGAATATTTTGGTGCTTCTATTTCCCCATTGCTTTTGATGGAATTAAGGGGACGAAATCGCATTGATAATGCAACCGCAGTGATAAAAAAATTAAACCTAGGAATATCAACCGCTGAACTATTAGCAATTCAGCAACCAATTTCTCAAAGCTTGGTAGCCCACGCAAAAGCGATGACTGGTGCATCAGATCTTGTGGCCTGTTGCCAACAAAAAAATATTCCCATGGCAATAGCTACCAGCAGCGGTCGGGAGGCTGTAGCAATTAAAACAAAACCACATCCTTGGCTAGAGCAAATTACTGTGCGGGTACATGGCGACGATTCATCAATAAAAAAAGGTAAACCAGCTCCAGACCTCTTTCTAGAAGCTGCCCGTCAACTAGGTATACCAGCTTCCAATTGTTGGGCTTTTGAGGATTCACCCGCTGGAGCAATTGCGGCTTTAACTGCAGGATGCGAAGTATTCGTGCTACCGGCGCCAGGCCTTGGGGTAAAAGATTATCCAGATAGGGTACAAATGCTTACAAAACTTGCAGATGTGCCAATTTAAAAAGTAAAATTTATAAGGTCTATTTTATAAGGGCTATTAATTTATACTCAAATCGTTTCAAGATTTACCCCCTTTGTTTCCACTCGATATAGCCAGGTAACCAAAGCGCCAACCAATGAAACCAAAGCCAGCAGAGGCAATAAACGTTCAGCCCCAATATTGCTCAGTAGTGCTGGAAAGAAGAACGCTGTAATAACAGCACCAACTTTTCCACAAGCAGCGGCAAAACCAGCTCCAATACCTCTTATTTTCGTTGGGAACACTTCACCCGCTATTAAGTAAGTTTGAGAATTTGGGCCAAGATTTGTCATGAACTGGAACAAAAAGAAGCCAAGTAGTATTAAAACAAAATTATAAGAATCTGGGTTACTTCCAAATGCAGCAAGTATTAAACCGATAGAACAACCTACAAATCCTGCAATCTGCAAAGGAATCCTACCAAGTTTATCCGAAAGCCAAATTGCAAAACCAATGCCAATTAAAAAGCCTACATCGACTAACGCTGTACCTTTTGCACCAAGTAAATCATTATGAATAAGCGCCGCAATATTGTGCTCCTGTGCCTGCGCTCCAAAAGCAGAAGCAATGATGATGGGAGTAAAGATTCCAATGCCATAAGTTGATATATCCTGAAGGAACCAAGGCACCGAGGCAAGGATAGTGGAACGTAGCTGTTTACCATTAAACAAACTATTCCAATTAGTAGAAGAATTTTTTAGGGAACCTTCTTCAGCAATTTCTAGTTTTAGTAATTCAATATCTTGTCTATTTAAAAGTTTGCGCAAGTGTTTCTCAGCTTTAGTGAGATGTCCTTTACTAAGCAACCAGTGGCTGCTTTCAGGTAAAAACAACCTTCCCCAAGCCACTAGGGCAACAGGAATAACAGGTAATAAATAAAATATTCTCCAAGTACTTAGTTCGGGTTTTGCACTAAGCAATATTGCACTAATTGCAGTTCCAATTACTGCACCGAGCGCTTGAAAGCTAAAGGCACCTAAAACCATCCGCCCTCTTATTGAAGCAGGGATACTTTCCGAAATAACCAGATGGGCTGTTGGGTAATCAGCCCCAAGGGCTAAGCCCATCACAAACAACCAAAAAATAAGGGCTTCGCTGCTAGAACTAAACGAAGCGCCAAGTAAACCAACCAACAACAACAGCATCTCACCAATAAAAACAGGCTTGCGACCAAAGCGATCAGCCAAACCACCTAACAACAAAGCCCCTATAAGTATTCCAGCTAAAGTTGCTGCCGTTATTAATCCCTTACCTGTTTGATCAATTGAAAACTGATCAGACACTAAAGGAAGAGCAATACCACCCATAAATACAATTAAACCTTCAAAAAACTTCCCTGCTGTAGCAAGGCTCCACACCAGCCACTGCATAGCTGAAAGTGGGGCCTCGCCCATTGAAGAGCCATCTTGCCAAGTTGGAATTTCTTCGATGTAAGCCTGAACAGTTCGTTTCATTGTTGTTTTAATTTTTTTGAAAACGAAGACTCTCTGGTTCAGACCAGTTGCCACTAACTTTTAAACCACGAGAATTACCACAAAGATGACGGAGAATAAAGAAAATAGCCTCACTTGCATTTGCATTTGATAATTCAAGGGAAATTTGCTGAATCGATCTTTCAGCGCCATCCTGCAATATGGATTCAACTTGTTTTTGCAGAGAAAGGATTTCAGCAGCTGCTTTTTTGCCGGCCTCCACGCCAGGCTGATGGTATGCATTAACGTCTACCAGCTCTCCGTAAAGACCCACTGCTCTTTCAAACAGTGCAACTAAAACACCAAGATTCTTGG
>VFLB01000105.1 GCA_009914645.1 Synechococcaceae bacterium Bin_79_3 | reverse complement strand
TTGAACTGCTCAATGGCCTAGTAATAAGGGCCCTAGGGCTAATCCCAGCGCTAAACCCAAACCATTTAGTGCCTGAAAGCGCAGGGCTAAAAATTTGCAGCCGATGATCCTTTCCGGCTGGTTGTGTTGCCGCTGTAGCAAGCGAATTAAAGAAAGCGCAGGTGCTAACCCGATCAGCCCCAAGAATGCCGTAGGTGGCCAGATCCCCCTAAGAATTGGCAACCATTGCAAAGCAAAACAAGCAACCACAAACCAAGGCACCAATGCGGCTGCATTGGCACTACCAAGCTGAACAACCGGTGAATTTTTGCCATTTTTAGCGTCTTCCTCCACCTGATGGAAATGGGAGCAAAACAGCACCAGGCTGGTGGCAACCGCAGGGCCAGCCCCCAGCTCTAGGGCCATGCTCCAGGGGATAGCAGCGCCATCAAATACACCCGCAGGGGCAAGGGCAATTAAGGCAGCTGCGCTTGCCAAAGGTCCAAAGGCAAGCCAGCAAAGCGGTTCCCCTAAGCCGCGATAACTGAGCCGAAACGGGGGGCCTTGATACAAATAACCAATGCCGCAGCAGGCTAAAACCAGCAGCAACACTGCAGCGTGGCTCTGTTGTGCCACCAATGCCATTAGGGCCAAACCAAGCAACAAGCAGCAGTTGGCAGCAAGGGCAACCCGATCACGACGTCCGCTGAGATTCACTACGGAATGGGGTTTTCCTTTGCTATCAACACCGGTATCAGCGTCAAAAACATCGTTGCTGAGGTTTTCCCAGGCCAGCAAAAGCACTGCCGCTAATAAAAATAAAATTAATTGCTCCCAACGGGGCCTTAATTCCAGCCCCTGCAGCGCCCCTGCCGCCAAAAAAGCTGGCATTACTGCCACCGAATACATCGGCCATTTAATTGCCGCCTGCCAAAGGGCGTAACGGCTTGCAACAACCTTGGGCTCAGCCATGGGGGCTAGGGCAGTAGTTAGCGTTCAACCCATACATTTGAGCAGCAGCAGGAACGGCAGTGTTGCTGAACTCCGCTTTTACCGATTTTCTGGCCCAAGCCAGCCGCCAAGCTGCTGGCTTAGAGGATGGCGGCGTGCTCAGTTTGGCCTTGCCGCTGGCACCACTAGATCCCCTTAAAGCCCTTGCGGCCTTGCCCGGTGGAGATAGTTTTCGGATGCTCTGGGATGGGGCACCTGGTTTTTGTTTTGCTGCTTCCGGTCTTGCCCAACATTTGGAATTAAGCGGTCCGCGCCGCTTTGAATTAGCCCAACGCTTCTGCCAGCTAAGCCTTGCCCGGCTTGGAGCTGATGCCATCAGCGGGCCGGCCTTGGCTCGGCCGCGGGTATTACTAGCGTTTTCATTTTTTGATTCGCCTTTACAAAATGGCCGCTCCCTTCTGCCGGGAGTGCGGGCTGTGTTGCCCCGTTGGCAATTGAGTCGTCAGGGGCAACAGGCATGGTTGCGCTTGCAAAGACCCCTTGGTGGTGAGGTAACGCCGAGATATGTGGCAGAGGAGTTGTGGGATATGGCTCAGCACCTTGAGCAGGCGGATTGGTGTTTGCCGCTTGCCACAATTCCAAAGGTTCTTAGCAAATCTCCTTGGCAGCAGGCTTATCGCGGCGCCATGGATCAAGCCCTTGATCTGGTGGAACGGGGTGAATTGCGCAAGTTGGTGTTAGCTGTGCGGCAACATTTACAGCTCGATGGCCCTTTGGAGCCGCAGTTGTTATTAGCAGGTTTACGTAAACACCAAGCTGGCAGTTGTCGTTTCCTTTGGGGGGAGGCTGATGGCAGTGTTTTGGTGGGAGCTTCACCGGAGCGCTTGCTAGCTGTGCGCAAAGGGGAGTTGCGTTGTGATGCGTTAGCGGGAACTGCCGGCCAGGGGGAACCAGCGCAGGCTTTGCTGCATTCCAGCAAAGATCTCCATGAACATGAGTTGGTGGTTGGAGCAATTAGAGAGGTATTGCAACAACAGGGGTTGAGCCCAAATAGTTTGAGAGTGCCAAGGCTGGCGCGCCATGGCCCATTGCGTCATCTCCACACTCCAATAAGTGCAACCCTTTCCGGCCAGCATCCCCTGGCCCTTGCTGAGGCGTTGCATCCCACCCCGGCAGTGGCAGGTTTACCTCGCAAAGAAGCAATGGCCTGGTTGCGCAGCCTGGAACCGTTTGAACGGGGCGCCTATGCCGCTCCAATCGGTTGGGTTGATAGTGCCGGTGATGCCGAGTTGCGGGTGGCGATCCGCAGTGGTGTGTTGCGGGGGCAACAGTTGGAACTCACAGCAGGAGCTGGCTTGGTGCGGGGCTCAGAACCCCAAAGGGAATTGGCGGAAGTGGCGCTCAAGCTTGAGGTTTTACAGCAACAGCTCAGCCTTGCTGGAGATCAGTTTTCAACAGTTGCTGCTGGGTGAGATCGGCAAGAGGAATTCCCCCAAGGCGTTCCACTTCTCTAACCCCTGTTGGGCTAGTTACATTTATTTCGCTTAAGTAATCACCAATCACATCAATACCAACAAAAAATAAACCCGCCGCCCGTAAAGCTGGTGCTAATTCAGCGCAAATTTCTTTCTCTCTTGCGGTTAGTTCGGTGGGTTCCGGTGCACCACCCACCGCCAGATTGCTACGAAAATCACCCGCTTTTGGGATGCGATTTATGGCCCCAAGAGGCATGCCATCCACCAGCAGGATGCGTTTATCACCAGCACAAACCATCGGCAGGAAGGCTTGAATCATCACTGGCAGTTGCTGCTGCTGGGTTACTAATTCAAGTAACGCAGCAAGCCCGGGGCCAGCGCCGTTTGCTCTGATCACCCCTTGACCGGCCCTGCCCCCAAGTGGTTTAAGCACCACATCGGAATGGGTTTCAGCAAAAGCTGCTAAGGCATCCACCTGGCTGCTCACCATGGTGGGAGCCATTAAATGAGGAAAGCGCAGGGCACCTAATTTTTCATTCCAGGCCCGCAAGCTGGCCGGACGATTTAGAACCTGCACCCCTTGCTGTTCTGCTAATTCCAGGAGCTGAGTTGCATAGATATAAGCCTCATCCACCGGCGGATCTTTGCGCATCCACACCTTTGGAAACTGCCGCAAAGGCAGCCATTGCTGATCTCCTAATTCAAGCCAAGGCGTAGTGGTTATCGGTTGGGCGCGCACCAAAGGGCCGTCTGCTGAGAAGGCGAGATCTGCAATGCAGCACACCCACACCTGCTCACCAGCCCGCTGGGCGGCTTGCATCAAAGCAACACTGCTGTCTTTTTCAGGCTTTAGGTGTTGAACCGCATCAACAACAAATAACTGACGAGCCATTGGCTTTAACTCCTAAATCAAGTGAGCAGCGCATCTAGCTGGCCAGAGCGTTCAAGGGCATGGAGATCATCACAACCGCCTACGTGTTCAGCGTTGATGAAAACTTGGGGAACGCTGCGGCGTCCGCCACTTTTAGCTGCCATAGCCGTGCGGGCTGCTTCATCGCCATCGATTGCATGTTCGGTGTAAATCACCTTTTTGCGATCTAACAGCTGTTTTGCCCTGATGCAAAACGGGCAAGACCTCCAGGTGTAGATCTCAACGCTGGCTGTCATGAAAAGCAATCTTGCTGCACTCACCATTTTAGAGGCGCGAGCATTAATGGGGCTGCGATTGAGTACGGTTTGGCTTGGAATTACAAGGCCAGGTGCTCGATCTAACCGATTTCAAACGCGATTTATCTGAACTCACCGATCTCCTGGGCCATGTCCAGGACTGTCTTTGACGTAGCTGGTTTAAATGCGCGTCAGCGTGATCTTGAGCAACTTGCAGCCCAATCTGATTTCTGGAACGACCAGCAAAATGCCCGCAAGCAAATGCGGCAACTCGATGATGTGAAGGCCCAGTTGCTGCAGCTACAGCAATGGCACAACTGTATTAATGATGCTCGCGCCACCCTTGAGCTCTACGACCTTGAACCAGACGAGGCGATGTTGCATGAGGCAAATGGCGGCTTGCAAACGCTTAAATCCGCCTTAGATCGCTGGGAACTTGAACGCCTGCTGAGTGGCACCTACGACCAAGAAGGTGCGGTGATCTCCATTAATGCCGGTGCCGGCGGCACCGATGCCCAGGATTGGGCCTTGATGTTGATGCGTATGTACACCCGCTGGGGGGAAGCCCATGGCATGAAAGTGAGTGTGGATGAAATTTCCGAGGGTGAAGAAGCCGGGATCAAAAGCTGCACGATCGAAATTGATGGCCGCTATGCCTATGGATATCTACGCAACGAAAAGGGCACCCATCGCTTGGTGCGAATTTCACCGTTTAATGCAAACGACAAGCGCCAAACCAGTTTTGCTGGAGTGGAGGTAATGCCAAAGCTGGATGAAGATGTGAAGCTGGATATTCCTGATAAAGATTTGGAGATCACCACTTCCCGTTCAGGCGGCGCGGGCGGTCAAAACGTAAACAAGGTGGAAACGGCTGTGCGGATTTTGCATGTTCCAACCGGTCTTGCGGTGCGTTGCACCCAGGAGCGCTCCCAGCTCCAAAATAAAGAAAAAGCTATGGCGCTACTAAAAGCAAAATTAATGGTGATCGCACAAGAGCAGCGGGCAGCTGAAATCGCTGATATCCGCGGCGACATCGTGGAAGCAGCTTGGGGTAATCAAATCCGTAACTACGTATTTCATCCGTATCAAATGGTGAAAGATCTCCGCACGGCAGAGGAAACAACAGATGTGCAAGGGGTGATGAACGGTGATCTAGATCCCTTCATTCAGTCGCTATTGCGCCAAGGTGTAGACGCCGTTGGTGAGGAAGCCTCATGAAAAAAATCCCATGACAGAAGCAGCGCCAAGTTTCGTTAAATTAGCCATGCGCAATATGGTGCGCAAAGGGCGTCAGAGCTTGTTTCATTTTGGCCTCACCGCTGTTGGCCTTACTGGTGTATTGCTGCTTTTAGCCTGGTTTGCGCGGCCAGCATTGCCAGGCTGATGCCAAGCCTCGTTTTGGATCTGGCCTACAACGCCCCAGATTCACCTTTGCTTGATCCTCTTGGTGAAAGCCACTGGCAGCAAATTCTTGAATTGTGGTTACTCAATTTGCAAAACGAGTTGCCGCAGGAATTTACGGCTGATGCCTACAGCGTGGGCTTGCAGCTTTGCAGCGATGAAGTGATTGCTGCTTTAAATGGCAACTGGCGCGCGAAGCCTGAAGCCACCGACGTGCTGGCTTTTCCTGCCGGCCCCCAATTGCAATTGCCGGGGGTGCCCTGCGAACTCGGGGACATTGTTATTTCGCTTGAAACTGCAAAACGTGATG
>VFLB01000346.1 GCA_009914645.1 Synechococcaceae bacterium Bin_79_3 | reverse complement strand
GGCTGTGTTGATTTAAGTGCTGCATTTGCTTTTCATAGTTTGCAATCAATTTTTCCATTCCTTTTGCTTTGTTTTGGTGTAGCAGCTCGTGTTTTTGGTCAGGCAGATGGTGCACTTGAACGGATTTTAGATTTTGCAGATCAGGTGCTTCCACCTGGTAGTAGATTTCTAATTGCTGATGTTTTGGAAACGTTAATAGGTCAAGGTCGAGCGGCAGGAATAATTGGTGCATTTGCTTTATTAATTACCGCTAGTAATGCAACCCTTTCGTTGCAGCGAGGTTACGATCGGCTTTGGCTTGGATTTAAGGAGCCACTGTTACCTAATCATTCCTGGCTTTGGCACATTAGTGATTTGTTATTACAAAGGGCTAAGGCTATTTTAGGCGCATTATTGCTTGTATTTTTATTATTAATTAACCAACTAACAACTCCTTTTAAGTTGATTTGGCTTGGTATTTGGTCTTCTTTGGCTAGTTGGTCTTTAGTGTTGCCAGAAGTGTGGCAACTGCCCGCACGATCTGCTACTTCTATTTTTTCTAGTTGGTGTGCTTTATTGCTAGGTATTGCGGTCTTGTTTAGTTTTTTGCCCCGCAGGCGACCACCCCTGAAATTCCTTTGGTATGGTGCATTATTTGTTGCAACAACTCTAACGTTGCTTAATCCTTTGCTGGGTAGTTTGTTAATCTGGCTTTCTTCTCGTTTCCTTGCCTATGGTTTGGTTGGCAGTGTGATTGTGCTTAATCTTTGGGTTTGGTTAATTGGTTTGATTCTATATTTTGGGATGACCTTGACCGTAGTTAGGCGCTCAAGAAGCATCGAGGCTTAATTCATTAAGGATTAATCCTTCCGGATCTAGTTTTTTTATATCCTGAACTACTTGGTTGAGTATTTCACGGCAAGTTTTTTCCATTTCTAGTGCCTCTGCATATAGACTTGGTATATCTTCAATTGGCAACTCTTCGCTTTGTAAATTACTAATTAGTTGCTCGAGTGCTTCTTGAGCCTGGTGGTAGTTCAATTGCTGCTTGTTTGATTTTTTCATGGTTGCCCCCCATTTGTTCCTTTCGTAAAATTATTTATTATTAATTCTAGGCTGCCATCAATTAATTCTGCACTTATTAAGTCTCCCTTTTTTAGATTCTTGCTGTTTTTTACTACATCCCCAGCCTCACTTCTCAAGATGCAATACCCCCTTTTTGCTAGACGCAGTGGCGACACCGCACTTCTTAAGTTAATCAAATTTTTCAACTGCCAGAGCTGGCGTTCAATGCGTTTTTCCACTGAGTTTTTGCACTGTTGGGTTCCTTGCTTTTGATTGTGATTATCGATTTTTATTTGGATGCGATTTTGCAAGTATTGGCGCCAGTGCAAGCCCTGCTGATACAGCTGTTGTTGCTTCTGTTTGCCATCTGGTAGTAGGGCAACAATTGCAGCTGTTGGTGTTGCCGCTCGGTAGTCAGCAACAAGATCTGCCACTGTGATGTCGTCTTCATGGCCAATGCCGGTAACTGTTGGTATTGGGCAGCGGCTGATGCACCGAGCTATGGCTTCGCAATCAAATATTGCTAGATCTTCTCGGCTACCGCCGCCCCTTGCCAGCACCAAAGCTTCTATACCTAATTGCTGCCAATGCTTTTCAAGCTTTTCAAATACTGAACAGATTTCTTTTTCTTTATCGCCTTGCACTGGAATTGGCACCACACGGATTGCACAAGCAGGCCAGCGTTGTTGAGCTGTACGTAATAAATCTGCCAATGCGGAGCTTGGCACGCTAGTGAGTAATGCGATACAACTTGGAAATGCCGGCAAACTGCGCTTCTTCTCAAGTGCTAGCAAGCCTTCTGCCTCCAATTTAATTTTTACTGCTTCAAAGCGTCGTAGCACTGTTGTGAGAGATGGCCTCATATCAAGTACTTGAACGCTCAGGCTTGCCCTAGCCGCCCAAAAATTTAGTTTTGCCACCACCACCACGCCATCACCATCTTCCGGGCAAAAATTTAGGCGTTGCAAGGTGGATGCCCATGCCACCGCTTGAATGGTGGCGTCGCCATCACTAAGGGTGAACCAGAGATGCCCTTTCTTAAGTACTGGTTTTAAGGCTGCTGCCTCAATTAAAAAGCGGGGCGCAAAAGCTCTTTCAAGCAGCACCCCGATTGCTTCGTTTAATTGCTGAACGGAATACCTAGGTAAATCCATTAATTCTTTAGTTGCTTGTAGCAGTGCCAAAACCAAATGCTCGTGGCAGTTCCCAGTAGCAACACGATTAAACCCCAGGTGGTGTTGCTGCGAACTAGGCCAATAAACGTAATCGCTAATGAACTACTCAATATCCTTGAGCCATCTCGGCGATTTTGAGCGAATAGCCCCATGGCATCTATGCAAGCCCAATCACAATATCGAGTTGCCTGTGGGGATTGGCAGTTTTGAGCATAAAAAAGGAGGCTTACGCCCCCTTTTTAATTAGCTAAAAATAAATTTAGCCGAATCAGCCGAGACCAACTTGGGCAAGGATTCCTTGGCCGGTAAGAAGCTCTGTAGCAAGGCCGATTACAAAACCCATCATGGCAAGGCGTCCATTCCAGGTTTCAGCGAAACTCACAAAACCGAAGCGTGAATCAGAATCGGACATGGTGCGAGGTTGTGAACTGCGCTAATTGTAACGTTTAATAGCGCGCTATTGACAGTATTCCCGAAAATAGGTGCGGTGCATATCCAGGATTGACATTTGCAGGTTTATGGCTTAAGGCTGAGCTTTAGCTTTTCTTCCAGTGACGGATCGAGCCGTGCAGCTTTTGGGATATGGCTCCGCTTTCCTTACTACAACAAGCTTTTTCCCGCAGGCCATCAAGGTTCTCCGCACAAACGAAACCAGAGGAATTTCCCTAAGAATGTATTTGCTATTCACTTTGGGGGTAGCAGGCTGGGGGATCTATGGCTGGCTAAACCGTGATTGGCCAGTTTTTGCCGCTAATTTGATTACCTTTCCTGCCACCGCTGCAATCCTTGAACGCAAAATAAAATCTCTGCTGAATCAGCGCAATTAGCTAGCTAGCGCACATGGCGGGCGCCGTCTACTGGATGATACGGCTCACCCGTGGTTTGCTCAAACACAATCGCGGGCAAACCTGTTTCAAACATGGTTTGCAGTGCTTCTTTTAAATAGGGGTTCCAGCCACCGGTAGAAACCTTGCCGTGGCGCACAGTCCAATCCCAAGTGCCTTGAAGATCTCTGGGTATACGGCCTTCACGATCTCTGCGGGCCACAAGATCTTGAGATTCCACAAGCCCCACCAAAATTGGCTCTTGGCCATAGGCCGGTGTCATGGTGAGCTCTAGGCGAACGGGATTGTCTTTAACCATCCGCAACCGAAATCTTGGCGGCAACTTCACCGCTTTGAGTACTGCTGCCACCACTTTGGTGCGTTGATCCACTTGGGTAACTCCGGCTTGCATCGGTACACAGTTTGCAGTTTCTACTAGCTTGCGCGATCGTCGGCCTTCAGCGGTTCGTTATCTCCGCTGAAGCGCACTACTAGCAATTCTTCCGTTGTGATTTTGCCATTGGCATCAAGCATTTCTGGGTGGATATTGATTGGTGGGCGTGGTTGAAGCATTGCAGCGCTAGAACTAAATCCCCTGCCCATTACACGGAAGGCCTGCCAGAGCAGTGCAGCCATGCAAGCTAG
>VFLB01000070.1 GCA_009914645.1 Synechococcaceae bacterium Bin_79_3 | reverse complement strand
TCAAGAAATCCATGGGGTTCCACATACAAACTTTCAGTGCCGGCCCGCAACAGATAACCATTTTCCAGCTGAGGCACTGCAGCACCGGCAGTGGTTTCAATTTGCAGACAACCATGCTGATGATGATCTCTTGGTTTAAGCGCTTTGCAGTTAATGAAACCAAGTGAGCTGGCCAGCTTTATCGCTGAGCAAGAACCCAGCACCGGCAGGTTTTTTGGTAATAAAGCAAGGCTTGGTGGATGGGCATGATCAGGCAAACCCTGGCTTAAAAGTAAAAGATCAAGATTTTCAGGTACTGGCCAGTCGTGGGGTAGACGCCCTTCAAAAAACCATGTGGCAGAGCCGAATTGCAAAGGGCCAGTAAGCCATGGATCCAGCAATACCCTCACACACCCTAGCTCTATTAACCATCCATTCGCTCCGAAGTAAGTGAGTTGCATATCGGCTTTAAAACTTCGCATCCCTTCTAGCTTGGGAACATGGGCCAGCAACGTATTACCAGCGAATCTGTGCTCACCGACCGGCAATTACGCAGTTGGCTGCGCTGCCATCGCAAGGCCTGGCTAGATCGCCATGGCAACCCCAGTGAAAAAATATGGAATCCCCATAGGGCGCTGCAGCTGGCTGATCGCGAGCTGCGCTTGCAAGTGTTATTGCAAAACAAAGGTTCAATCAGACAGCTGCTGTTGCAGCAAGGCAATTTGAGGGGTAGGCCCACCCTGCTGCTGCAGCGGCCGCAAGCCAGCCAATTAGGCGCTTTTAGTTATCAACCGGTGCTACTGCAGCCAGGTCGCCACGGCACCCGCGAACACCGCCTCACCCTTGCCTTTTGGGGGCGCTTGGTAGCCAATTACCAAGGGGCACCGGTTTCTACGGGCTTGCTGCTCACGCCCCAGGGCTTGAAGGAACCTGTGAATCTCACAGGCCAGTTGCCGCGCCAACTGGATCAAGCCTTAACCCGCCTCCAAACAGATCTCCAACAGCTGCAACCGCCGCCACTCACCCAAGATCGCAAAAAATGCACGCTTTGCTGCTGGCGCCGCAGTTGCAACCAGGTGGCAGAAGCACAAGGCGAATTGAGCCAGGTGAGTGGTATCGGCGGAAAACGGCAAGAGCTATTGCAGCAGCTTGGTATTCACAATCGTTCTGCCTTAGCCGCGATTGATCCCATGGTGCTGATGGCCCGGCTGGAAGCCAACGGCGAACAGCGGCCCGAATTAGCACTTGAATTAATTGCCCAGGCCCGGGTGCAGGAAAGCGGCATCGCAGAACGGCTTGCGCCAGCAGACGAGCCAACTGATTCACCTCTGCCGGAACTAGCTGCAGCCCCAGGGGTTTTGGTTTACGACATCGAATCAGATCCCGATGCTCGCGATGATTTCTTGCACGGCTTCTTAATCCTGCGCCGCAACAGCTCTGGCCAATGGCCTGCAACGGCAATTGCCAAATATCAGCCCTTACTTGCCTTACAAGAACACGGCGAGGCAAGGCTTTGGCAGCGCTTGCAAGCTCTGCTTGCTGCCTATCCCGGCTGGCCTGTGTTGCATTACGGCGAAACTGAAGCGATTGCCCTGCGGCGCCTAGCTGCGCGGCAAGGGGCTGAAGCTCCTGCAGGTTTGATCGATTTACACAAAAGGGTGCGGCAGCATTGGCGCTTACCTGTGGATAGCTACGGCCTTAAAGCTGTGGCCAGCTGGCGGGGATTTCGCTGGAGCCAACCGGCAGCCGAGGGGGCCCGCTGCGTTTTGTGGTGGCGCCAGTGGCGTGAACGCGGTAACCGCCACCAATTGCAACGGATTTTTCAATACAACCGCGACGACTGCCTTGCTACCTGGGCAGTTGCTCAATGGCTGCTAAATGATGCCGCCGCCGGCAACGAAAACTGAATTCCCGCAAGGTTTTCACATTCAAACCAATCACGCCGCAGCAGCGCTAACCCCCATGTGCCTTGAGGGCCAACTTGGCGAGAAGTAATGCTGCCAACCCTTTCCCCCTGTTGCCCCAGCAAGGCCGCGCCAGCTTGGGGCAACAGCACACCAGGCGCTGCATAAAAGCGCCGCAGCTGCTGCTTTACCCCCGCTCGCGAATGCAATTTTGCAAGGGTTTCTTGCCCTAAATAGCAACCTTTATCGAGGCTCACCCGCCCATCAAGGCCAAGTTCAAATGGATTGATGCCTGCATTTAATTCACCTGGAGCAGCGGGGATGCCCTGGCGGTAACGCAACAACTCCTGAAGATCAGCGCCAAGGGGCTGCACCTGCTGCAGCGCTGCAGGTAGTGGCGCTTCAGCGCTGAGCAACCAATGGCGACCAGCCAAACCCCAACCGGCTCCATTTCCTGGCCCTGGCCCCTCTACCAAGCCATGCCATAGCAGTGCTTCCAGCGGCTGCAGTTGCACCTGATCAGCAGGAAAAATAACCCGATCTAAGGCGCGATACACCTCTGCTCCAGCCCCTGCGGTTACGAGTAATTCAGCGCCTGCCTCACTTGCTGTTATTTCAGCGAGGGCCGCTAACCAGGCGGTGGCATTCACAAAACAGGTGGCCCGTTGTTCTCCAAGCGCTAAATCCAAAAGGGCTTGGCTGGTTTGGCCATGAAGTAAGCGCAAACTGCCCTTGCCATGGATTGCGATTCGGCTCACCTCAAAACAAAACCGCCAAGGCAATGGGGGTAGGGCCCAGGGATCAAAACTTGAGGCGATTGCAAGATTCATCAGCTCAACTGGTGGTGGGTAGATGCCACCTCACTGAGGCGATAAAGCGAATGCAACTCCAAACCCTCAGCCCTGAGTGCCGCCTCACCACCCTCTTCACGATCAACAATCGCCACCACTCTTCTCACCAGATAACCCGCTGCTCGCAGTTGTTGCACCGCCTTGAGAGCGGAGCCAGCACTGGTAACAACATCTTCCAAAAGGGTGATCAACGAACCCGCAACGGGTAGCGGGCCTTCAAGCCAAGCTCCAGTGCCATGGCCTTTTGCTTCTTTACGCACAATCAAGGCGTCAAGATTGCGGCCAGCCAGTGCTGCCCCATGGGCCACCCAGCTCACCATTGGGTCGGCGCCAAGGGTGAGCCCTGCCACCGCCACAGCCTCAGGTTCCACCAGCTCCAGCAGCCTTGGGGCCAGCAGCAGAGCACCTTTGCCACTGAGGGTGACCGGCTTGCAATTCACGTAATGCTCACTGCTCTTACCAGAAGCCAAAGTGAATTGGCCGCGCCTGTAGGCATGCAACGCCAACATTTGCAATAAGGGATCAAGGCTCAAAATTGCTCACTGGCGAAATAGCTAGATAGTTTTTAACCTGGCGCTGACCGTTACGCCTAAAAGAGCATGAAGTTCGGATTGCCTGGCGCTATTTCGATATTTTTAGGTGCTGGTTTGTTGAGTTGTGTTTCTGCGCTCGCTGGGCCTGTAGTTTGCACCACCAGTTTTGAAGCCCCCAGTGCTGCAAACGCTGAAATCAAATCAACAGCAGTGGAAGTAACCCGTTGCGGGCCGGTGCAAACCACTAACGATTTAATTGAGCAACGCTTTTTTTCTTACAGCTCCCCTTATGCCCGTGGCATAGATATCACTCACCAAATCACCGATATTCTGGGTATCAGCATGGGCGGTGGCGATGGCAGCAAAGTGATGGGTTTTGGCTTCCCCGACCAAACAATCGTGTGGGATGGCTCCGCGGTGGAAAACACCACAAAAGCCCTGATGCAAGAGCAAAGCAACCCAATTCCACTGCGCGTACGCGATCTTCCCAGCAGCATGGGAAAATAGAATCTGGGAAACTAGAAACGCGGGGGTCTAGCAATCTGGTGAATGCAGCGAACTCATAATTCGCCTTAGCCGAGTTCGATCCTCGGGACCCCCATCACAAAATTTGCAGAACTGGCTCCATAATTCATTTAGTTAGTTATTGCGATAGCGGTTTCAATGGGTTTAAGCCTGCGGTTGCTTGGCCTGGTGCTGCTACTGGCATTATTGGCATTTTTTGTTGCCGGTGAATTTGCCCTGATTCGCTTAAGACCCACCCGGGTGCATGAATTAGCGGAGAAGGGTCACCATGGGGCGTTGGCGGTGGAACGGCTGCAGCGGCACCTGAGGCGTGCCTTGGTGGCCACCCAGCTGGGTGCAACGCTCTCCCTGCTCGCCTTGGGTTGGGGAGTTCATAAATTGTTACTTGGATTATTTCAAAACAACATCAACCCCAGCTTTGAACTATTTATTTTTATTTGTTTAGCCTTCTCGACAACTCTGCTGGGGGGAGTATTACCAAAAGCCTGGGTTTTAAAAGATCCAGAAGCTTCTGCTTTGCGCTTGGGGCCTTTATTAGAAGCGGTTAATCGATGTTTAGCGCCCTTGCTCGCGGTGTTGGAACGGCTCGCTGAAAGCTTGCTGCTGCTAACGGGTTTGCCGCTGGAATGGGATCGATTGGTGCCAGCTCTTTCAGCCGGTGAACTGGAAAGCTTGATCGAAAATGATGCCGTAACCGGCCTAGAACCAGATGAACGCAACATCCTTGAGGGGGTTTTTTCCTTGAGGGATACCCAGGTGCGAGAGGTGATGGTTCCCCGCAACGGCATGGTGACCCTCCCCCTTGGTGTGAGCTTTGCTGAACTGATGCAAGCGGTGCTCAGCACCAAACATGCCCGTTTCCCCGTAATTGGTGAATCGCTCGATGATGTGCGCGGCTTGCTCGATTTAAGGCTGCTGGCAGAACCCTTATCCCGTGGTGAATTGCAACCCGGCACCCCGTTAGCGCCCTACGTGCGCAGCGTGGAACGCATCCAAGAAAGTGCTTCCTTAGCCGAGTTGCTGCCGGTAATACGGAACGGTGAACCGATGCTGGTGGTGGTGGATGAACACGGTGGCACCGAAGGGCTTGTAACAATTGCTGATCTCACCGGCGAAATTGTTGGTGATGAATTGCTTGAAAACGACGGCAGCCCCCCAGACCTCCAGCCCCTTGGTAAGGATCAATGGCTGGTGGCAGGTGATCTTGAGATTTTTGAACTGAACCGTTCCCTTGGCCTCAAGCTGCCAGAAGCAGACGGGCACCACACCCTGGCTGGTTTTCTACTAGAGAGGCTGCAGCACATCCCAACCCCTGGAGAAGCGCTGCGTTGGGGCGGCCATCACTTTGAAGTGCTCACGATGGACGGCCCACGCATCGAAGAAGTAAAGATCTGGCTCACTCATCGCGACAATGCAGTGATAATGAGTCCCCAGAAGGACTAATAACATTGCTTCCAATCCTGCCCCAGGCCAGCAAATGAAACCGGTGAAGGTGGGTGTAATCGGCATCGGCAACATGGGTTGGCACCATGCCCGGGTTCTGAGTTTGCTGCGGGATGCTGAATTAGTTGGTGTAGCTGATTTAGATGTGGCGCGCGGACGCCTTGCAAGCAGCCAGTTCAATTGCCGCTGGTACGACGACTACAACAGCTTGATCCAGGAGGTGGAAGCGGTTTGCATTGCGGTGCCAACCCTGTTGCACCATCCAGTTGGTATGGCCTGCCTCAAAGCAGGGGTGCATGTTTTGATTGAAAAACCAATCGCCGCAAGCCAGCAGGAAGCGGCCGAACTAATAAGTGCCGCCAGTTCAGCTTCTCGCTTGTTACAGGTGGGTCATATCGAACGTTTCAACCCAGCATTTCGCGAATTGCTGAATGTTGTTACTAACGAAGAGGTAATGGTGCTCGAAAGCAGGCGCCATAGCCCCCATGCAGACCGCGCTAATGATGTATCGGTGGTGTTGGATTTAATGATCCACGACATCGACCTAATACTTGAATTAGCCCAGGCGCCAGTTGTAGGTTTTGCAGCCGCTGGCGGCCGCAGCACCGAAGGCCCTATCGATTACGTAACAGCTACCTTATCTTTTGAAAATGGCGTGGCCGCCAGCCTCACAGCTAGCAAGATGAGTCATCGCAAAGTGCGCAGCCTCAGCGCCCATTGCAGAGGCAGCTTGATAGAGGCTGATTTCTTACATCGCAATCTCCGTATTCATCGCCGCGCCCAAGAATCTTATTCCGCAAACCGAGGTGAACTATTATATCGCCATGATGGATTTATAGAAGAAGTAAGTATTACTCCAACCGAACCATTATATGCCGAATTAGAACACTTTCTACAGTGCGTTAGAGGTCTTGAAACCCCAGCGGTAGATGGTCTGCAGGCATCAAGAGCACTACAGCTTGCGGATCTAATTGAAAAGGCGGTGGAACAACCGCAGCAAAGTTTGCAACAATTGCCCCAACCTCTTTGAACTAAACCCCGGTTAATTGCCGCAGCGCTGCCACCACCAATTCGCGGCATCGGGTAGGGGAATAGCGATAAAATATTTGCCACGCCGCTGCTTTATAGGCCCCATAACTTTCAGCCGCTAACTGTTGATTTTCATCCAGCCAACCCAGCTTTACCGCATGGCCAATCACCACATCTAAGGCCAATTGATCTTCAAAGCGCACCTTTGGATTTGCTTCGAAAAATGCCATCAGAGATAGCATTGCTTCAATTGTGAGCTGTCTATATTCAGCGGCTTCAATCTTACTTAGAAGGTGATCAACCAACACCGCGAAATTATGTTCGCCGGGGGTTTTTTCTGCCAATAAGTCGCTATCGAGCCGGTTGCGGCGCTCCAACTTATCGCCGATAAGAAGGCCGCGACAATGCTGCAAAAGCCCCC
>VFLB01000083.1 GCA_009914645.1 Synechococcaceae bacterium Bin_79_3 | reverse complement strand
TCAGCTAAACAGGCATGGGTTATGTATTGCTGAACGGATGTTAATTCAAGGCTTAAGGCCCTACCTAGGGCCGCTAAAACCCTTGGATGAACAGAACCCATCTGCATCAACTCCTGCGGGTGTCGCTTGCAATAAGGGCGGGTTCAACTTCAGCATGAGGGCGAGCAATGATGTGAGCGGCAACTAAGCCATCACCAACGCGTTCGCAGGCATCAGCGCCAGCTCTAACCGCCGCGTTAACAGCGCCCGTTTCACCGCGAACCATCACCGTTACATAACCGCCACCTACGAATTCACGGGCGATCAGGGTTACTTCAGCTGCTTTGGTCATGGCATCTGCTGCCTCGATCGCTGGCACTAAACCGCGGGTTTCAATCATGCCGAGGGCGATACCTTGAATTGGATTTGTCATGGCGGTTGAAAGGCTACGAGTGGAAGGTTTTTTGGGGCTGCTGGTGCTGGTCTTGGGCGGCTCTACGGGAGGCGGCGTTGGAGGTGATGCTGTTGTAGAGGATGGCACGGATTGAGCTGCCGTAGGCAAAGCCTTAGTAACTTCGGCTGGAGTGGAATTTGGATCTGGGCTATTGCGACGGCTAGCCGGCTGGCGAGGTGTTGGAGTTGCCATGAAGAGTGGGAATTTACTGAGGTTTGAGCTTCTTGTTGATTAGCTAAGAAGGGTGTTTTCTGGGTCAGCCGTCGGGGGCCCAGAAATCAATAATTCCTCCGATAGTTAGATCTGTAAATGTATTGGGATCCGGGCATGCAAAACGGGCAGCTGAACCGCTAGCTGTAAAAACCCAATTTCCAGCGGAGGCACCAACCGGATCAACAGCAACGCTCAATTTTCCTTTATTACTGCGCAGTACCCGCAGGTTCATGTGGCCTAAACCAGACACCCGATGGGTACAAACAAGGGACCCTATAACTTCCATGATTTCCATCAATTAAGCACCGCTGGAACGGCCGGTTTGGGCGGCTCAGGTTTCCAATGATCGATGATGCCAACAATTGTTAAATCGCTGGGGTAAGACTTACTGCCAGCTGCTTCTCTTGCGGCGGAACTACCTACGCAGATCACCCAATCGCCCGGCACGCACCCAACTGCATCAACAGCAACTTTTTGGGTGCTGCCATCAAGCACTACTTGAAGGTGTTTGTGTTCAAAATCAGGAATGCGATTAGTGGAAACCAAAGGCTTCACAACTTGACAAATAAGCATGTTAATGACCTCCGGGGATAGGGAAAGTAATGCTGGAACTCACGGTTTCTGCCGCCACAAAACGATCGCGATCTCGCACAGACAACAACAAATGAAGCAAGCCTTGTTGATATAAATCTGAATATCTTTGTTTTATGGCTGCAATAACCCTTTCCCCATGGGAAATAGCCCTTTGCCGTGCGCCTGGCACTTTGCCGCGATAATCAAAACGAACCACCACCGGAATGGGAAGACCGCGCGAAACATTTAAGCCCGTAAATATTTTCACACCCACATCAAGATCTGCAGTGCCCTCTTCAACAGTATCTACATAAGCAAAATATGTGAGGTTGCGTAAATGTATCTCCTTAAAACCAATGCCAACTCCAATAAAGCGTTCGGCATGACCGGCATCAGCGTAAGCACCATCGTGAAATTCCTTCACATAATCGATCTGGGAAATGTTGTTTTCAAGCAACTGGGCGATAAAACGCGCCATGCCTTGATCAAGTTCCCCTTGCACCGCAGCTTTAACCATTTGCAAGATTTTTTCTCTTGCCCCATGAGGTGAAAGTGAGCAAGTGGATTGATATACATCTTTTGCATCCAGCCATTGATCTAAAGGCGCCTTGCTATCGCGATCCGGCACATGCACCCGAATTGCGTCTGTGTCTGTGTCTATTCCGAGCAGCAAGAGATCAACTGAGGCGCCACAACAAAAGCTGTTTTCTACCGCCACCCTGAAAGCCTGTAGCCGTTCCATGCCAGCGGCAGCGGCAGCGGCATCATTAGATGCATGGGCTGCACAACCTTCATGGCTTGGATTTAAAGAACTGAAGTGATACACCACCGCCTTTAGGTAACGGGTTGGTTCGTGGGCGCTGTTTGGCTTTGCTTCACGAAAACGTAGATGTTCGGTTTTAACCCAACGATCAACTGTGTTTTCAACATCGAACATCGCGCCGGCATGGGGGCGACGCCTAACACAGCTAAAGGGTATACGCAAACCAAAAGCAATGGCATGGGCTAAGCGGCCGTCAGCGCAGGGGGTTATATCGAGCAAATGAAAACCGCATTCAATTAGTAGCCGTTCAAAATCTGCTGCGATTGCTCCATCGAGGGGGTCTGTTTCAAAAAAAGACTTGCTGGTTTGTTCGTAGACTTCAAATACACACCACGCAAACAAGCGGCGCATATCAAGCTGAGTTACCCATGCCATCTCAAGGATTGGCAATGGCAACTCAAAACCAAGTTGCTCTCTAGCAAGCCGCTGCGCATCAGGGATGAAGCTTGTCTCATGTTGCAAGGCAGAGAGCTGCTGCAACACCGGCACGATGCGATCAAATGCCGCCTTTACCCGATGGTCGTAGTTGTGTAGGCGACCATTGGCGGCAACATCACTAAGACAGTGCAGAGCCCTAGCCCTAGGGCTTGAGTAAACCAACGGACGACGCCTTGGAGCCGTTGGCTCCATTGGCCTATCGACATAGGAAGCGCGGCGCAACATCAACCGCGGGCACCTCCAGACACGGTGACCAATGAACCTTTATCTGTACTGCCACTAGAACCTGTAACTCGGCAGGTGGGAACTACAACATCTTCATTGCGTTTCTGTTGCATAGCAGCCATCGAATTTTGAATGCCAACCCTGGAGGGATTTCGGCGGCGTGCAGAAGGGCCCTCAGTGCCGGTTACACGCTTGCCGCGATCCCAGTCGTCGCCAGTAATTTTATGGCCAGAGCCCTCGCCGGTAACCCGGGAAACAGGCTCCTGATCAGCAGCAACTTGAACTGCTACTGCTGCTGCCGCAACAGTTTTGGCGCTTACAACAGCTCTGCTGGGGGCTGGGGTGCGATCAAAGCGGAATTGTTGAGTGCCAGTTACCTTTCCGCTTGCCATATCGAAGGGTCCGGTAATTCGGCCACCCTGCTCATAGGTGCTACCGGTAACAGCCCCACCTTTTTGGCGTTGTTCCTGGGCAGAACGGGCAGGGGATTGCACGCTGAAACGCTGCCAATTGGTACCCGCTAGCGGTTGAGGGAAATCAGGCTCAGCGCCGGCTTTTGTGCCGCAGGCTCCCTGCAGCTGATCGGCTCCCACATAGGGAGTGCCGGTAACGTTTTCACAGGCACCGCGCTCTGCGCCTGTCATCACTCCACCAATACCTGGCTGCAAACCGGTGAGGGGGCTGGCTGAATTACGCGGCGTGCGAGCCTTGATGCCAGCGGCAGCGCTAGGGGAGCAAAAATTGCCAGCCTGTTCCATACCTATATATGGAGTACCAGTAACAATTTTGCAGGTACCAGGTTCATCACCGGTAACTTTTTCAGATCTACCGGTATAAGTTCCACTCACAACCTGACTGCGGTTTGTGAAACTAAATCCCACCTTGGCTGGCTCTGGGTTTGGGCTGGAGCCGCAAAAGCGTTCGTATTGCTGGCTACCCACATATTCATCACCGGTTACCAAACGGCAAGTGCCCGGTTCATCACCGGTTACTTTGTCGCTGCGGCCCACATGAGTTCCGGTGATACCTGTTCCGCGCAGGGTGCTCAAGCTGCTCACTTTGGTAGCTGCCCGGCCAACAACAGGGGGCTCTTGGCCGAGATATTGATCTCCGGTTAGCTGCAAACCGGAACCGCTTTCATCGCCAGTTACCTTCTCGCTACGGCCCACCATCACACCAGAAACCGCCTGACCACCAAGGGTGTGGCTACGACCCACCTTGCGCACACTTGGAGTAGTTGCTCCGCAATAAGCAGCGGATTGATTCGCTGAGATGTATTCAGTGCCCGTAACTGATTTACAGGTGCCTGGCTCATCGCCGGTTACCTTCTCGCTGCGGCCCACTTCATTTCCGGTAACCCTGTTGCCATGACTTGTGGCGCTAACACGCACTTTGGCCGGTTGCTGGGAGGCAGGTTTTGTTTGACAAAAAGTTTGAAAAACTTCAGCGCCGAGATATTCAGTACCTGTAATTGCTCTGCAAGTAGCAGCTTCGTTGCCGGTGGTTTTTATTGAACGGTTGGCCTGGGTGCCAGTAACGGTTTGACCAGCCAGGGTTTCGCTTACACCCACCTTCCAGGTGGCGTCGTCTGCAGCAGTTTGCTTTGAACCATGGCGATTTGGGCCGCTGGGGCGACTAGAGCTGCTGCTGCCATTCCCTTTTGCTCTACTGATTGCTGCAGCGCCAGTTTTGCTGCGCAGTTCACGAATTTTCAGGGCCAGCTCGCGGCTGCTCATATCTGGATTGATCTGACGCATCACAGCAGCGATGCCGCTCGCTTGGCTGCTATTTGCTGATTTTCCACCCTTAGCCAGGGCCTCACGACGGGCGATTACCAGAGCCCTACTTGGATTGTGCTGGCTGTGGCGACGGGGAGGTTGTTGAGCGTTAGAGCGTGTATTTGTATTGCGGGAAGGTGTTGAAAAAATTGAAACGGGAGCAGCTTCAACCACTGCATTGCGCACCGGAGTTACAACGGCTTTATCAGCCTGTTTTGCCAGATCACTGCGAGTGCGATCACTGCTGATTTCAGCTCTCTTCCCCCTACGGCTTAGGGCCTCACGGCGGGCAAGAGCTAGATCTCTACTGGGATTTGAGATGCGATTACGGCTCATGTTGTGGCTGGGGGCAGCCAGATGAAAGCTGGGGGTTGGTTTTGCGGATGCAGCAGAAACAACAACAGCTGGAGTGATGGTGCGGCTAGGTCGTGCCTCTTCAGCACTACGCACTCGGCCAGCGTTGCTAGAAAAACGCTTCTCCGCTGTTTTTCCACCACTAGATAGCGCCATGCGCCTCGC
>VFLB01000058.1 GCA_009914645.1 Synechococcaceae bacterium Bin_79_3 | reverse complement strand
TCAGCTAATTAAGCCTTTGTGGTAAGCGGCATTTTGTAGATAAAAGCTGCTCACAGGCACCGCCACAAGGGCGCCAAGGCCGCAGGTGCAAATAGATACCAAAGCAACCAATAGCCAAGCCAAAATTTCAATTCCAACAAAATTCATGCCATTTGCTGAACGGTAAACAGCTTGAAATGAACCGCTAAAGGCATCGAGTATTGGTTCATTGCCAAGGAAGATTCGGTTCACATATACGGGCATAGTAAGGGCGATAACAATGCCGGGAATAATGCAAACTAGAAAACCGATAGTAGTAGCAACAGAAAATAAAATGCCTGCCAACAGATAACGCAACGGCCTTTGCAGTAATGCTGAGAAGGCAGCATTTATGGTGATCACTTCACCACTGTTGTAGTAGAGGGCAGGCACTGCAATAAATAACACTCCAAGCAAGCTAGAAATTATTAGAAACGGAAACTGCCCAGCTATTCCAAATAGTGAAGGCAATACAGCATCGCTCGAATTTCCGCTAAGCCATGCTGCAGTAATGCTAGAAGCTAGTGATGCAAGGAGGCCCAAAACCCACACTGCAACGCTGGCGATCCAAATCAGCAGCATGGTGGGTATGTGGGCAATAAAGTCTTCCCAAGCTCTATTGATAGTGGGTTGTTCGTAAGCTTGGGGCGATGCCATGGACGCTGGGCAGAATCAATACCATCTTGGCAATCTTTTTTTATTTGTCTGCAGAATTAAGTGTGAAATTAACTAGGGTTAGCTTATGAAATCCAGTGATTTTTTATTGCTCTGCCGCAGCGTGCGTTTTGGCGACACCGATGCAGCGGGGGTTATGCATTTCCATCAGTTATTGCGCTGGTGCCATGAGGCCTATGAAGAAAGCCTCGAAAAGTTTGGAGTTAGCCCGGCTCAGTTATTTCCGCGGCCTGGCCTGGAATTAGAGCTTTTGCTTCCGATCGTGCATTGCAGCGCTGATTATCTTGCCCCTTTGAGTTGTGGCGACCCCTTGGCAATT
>VFLB01000310.1 GCA_009914645.1 Synechococcaceae bacterium Bin_79_3 | reverse complement strand
CTGCCCCAGCCCTAGTACCCGCCGACTACTTCCCAAAATCCGCTGAAATCCTGGCTAAAGGCGGCAATATCGCCCTCTTTGGAGCCCAGTTCAAGGCAGTGCTAATTACCTTTGGCTTTGTGGGCCTTGGTACAGCAATCATTCTTTGGATTGTGGGTGCTGTAGTTGGTTTGCGGGTTAGCCCCCAGGAAGAGGAGCGTGGGCTTGATTTCGTTGCCCATGGCGAAGAGGCCTACGACCCGATGACCTTTTGATCTCCTGGGATAAACCGGGCTTCCTTACACCACCCGCGCCGGAGTTGGCCCATAGATTGGGTCTACTTCGGCTTTTTTATCAGCTATGGACACCCGCGCCTTTAAGCGTTCCCTACATCACTCGGATCGTTATAACCGCCGCGGGTTTGGCCGGGCAGAAGAGGTGGCCAGCAGCCTTGAGGAGGCTTACCAGAGCGATCTGATCCAAAGCCTTCGCGATAATGGTTATCAATTGCAGCAAGGGCGAGTAACGATCCGCCTCGCCCAAGCTTTTGGTTTTTGTTGGGGGGTTGAAAGGGCCGTGGCAATCGCCTATGAAACGCGCCGCCATTACCCCGTTGAACGAATCTGGATCACTAACGAAATAATCCATAACCCTTCAGTAAATGCCCATCTGCGCCAGATGAATGTTTTGTTTATTCCCGTGGAAGAGGGGGTAAAGGATTTTTCAGCGGTTGATAAAGGTGATGTGGTGATACTGCCTGCCTTTGGTGCAACGGTTCAGGAAATGCAACTGTTAAATGAATTGGGCTGCCACATTGTTGATACCACCTGCCCTTGGGTTTCAAAGGTTTGGAACAGCGTTGAACGCCATAAAAAAGAATCTTTTACCTCTGTAATTCACGGCAAGGTGAAACATGAAGAAACCCTTGCCACCAGCTCCTTTGCTGGCACTTATCTGGTGGTTTTAGATCTTGCCGAAGCGCAACTTGTATGTAACTACATTCTTGGCCAAGGCAACCGCAGCGAATTCCTTGAGAGGTTTGCCGGTGCTACCTCCCCAGGCTTCGATCCAGACCGCGATCTGCTGCGTATTGGTGTTGCAAACCAAACCACAATGCTTAAAAGTGAAACAGAAGAAATAGGCCGTTTATTTGAACGCACCCTGTTGCGGCGCCACGGCCCAAGCGAGTTGAACAATCATTTTCTCGCTTTTAACACTATCTGTGATGCCACCCAAGAGCGTCAGGATGCAATGTTTGCCTTAGTTGATGAACCTCTAGATCTAATGGTGGTAATCGGCGGCTACAACTCCTCCAATACAACTCATTTGCAGGAGATTGCCGTAAGCCGCGGTATCCCTTCTGTTCACATAGACGCACCAGAACGTATCGGCCCAGGCAATTGCGTGGAGCACAAACCTCTAGGGGGTGAATTGATCACGATGAAACCTTTTTTGCCTGAAGGTTTGCTGCGTATCGGGATTACTTCTGGTGCCTCCACCCCTGATCGGGTAGTGGAGGGGGTAATTGATCGGTTGTTGCAACTTTCCGAGCTGCCGCCTGGATCTGAGCACTAGATTGCCGTTATAAATCAAGCGTATGGATAAAGATCAACTGCGCCGTTATGCCAGTAATTTTGCTGACGTAATGGAAATGAGAGCGCCAGCATCAGAAGTGGCCAAATATCTTGATGTTCATCAAGGCTGGTTTTTGAGATGCGCTGCACCGATGCAGGCAGAACCCATCGGTGTAAATGGCTATCACTTGATTTTGGGAAAATTCGGCAATTTTGGCTTTGAGCTTGAACCCAGCATCGATTTGGAATTATTGCCCCAAGCAGAGGGGATCTATCGCATTGAAACTCTTCCCGTTTCCCCGCAAAGGGTGGCAAAAGATGGCTACGCAGTTGATTTCAAAGCCAGCCTGCAGCTTTCACCAGAAGGAGAGAGCACCTTGGTGAAGTGGGAACTGGATCTAGAGGTATCGATCCGTTTGCCCGCTTTTATTGGTCTTTTGCCAGACACCTTGGTGCAATCCAGTGGCGATCATTTGTTGCGTCAAATCGTGCGCCAGGTTTCGCGGCGACTCACCTGGAAGGTGCAAGAAGATTTCCATTCTCAGGCGGGCCTTAAGTGCCCGCCCCAGCAAAAAGCTCAGTTTTAACTTTAACGATTAGTCCAGATCTTGTTAACAATCTCCACACCACTCACCGCTTGCCAGAGGAAGAGGGTCATCACCAACATGTTCATGCCCACGTGGGCTTTGCGAGCAATCAAATTGCCTCGCTTCATAAAAGGTGCAAGGGAAGCAGCCATTGCGATTAGGGCCGTCATGCTTAGGCCCGCCAGCAGGTGAGGCCCAACAAACAATTTGTCATTATTTAGATAGGTAACCGTCATACCTCCCAAGCTGCCAAGCACCATCACAGCAAGCACCAAGCTGCCAATTACATAATGACGCTCGGCAAATTTTCCTTTTATTAGTTCTTTTCGTTGTTCTGGCGTGCCAGTGCGAGTTTTTTTTGCCTTAATGCCGAGATACAACGCGTAAGCAGATCCAGCCAGCAAACTCCACATCAATAGTGGATGCACAAAATTCAGATTGAAGGCAAGGGCCTCAGGCATGGCGATGAAAGGCAATAACGAAACCGATCCCAACTGTATGGTCCGAAGGCAGCAAGAGTTCGCTCTAATGCAAAAAGTGACGACTGCCTGTTAACACCATCGTTAAACCTGCTTGATTGCATGCGGCGATTGAATCGGCATCACGTTTACTGCCGCCGGGCTGGATAAAGGCTGTGATTCCAAATTCAGCTGCCTTTTCAACGGTGTCGCTGAAAGGAAAAAACCCATCGCTTGCCAAAGCAGCCCCTTGGGCGGCGCTTCCGGCCGCATCGAGGGCAATCGCAGCTGAGCCCACTCGATTCATTTGGCCGGCACCAATGCCAAGGGTTATTCCATTTCGGGCAATAACGATGGCATTTGAATGCACTTGCCGCACTACCCGCCATGCAAAGCGAAGGTTTTGCCATTCCTCATGGCTGGGGGAACGTTCAGTAACCACCTGCCATTGCTGCTCATCTTCTGGTGCATGGTCTTGCTGTTGGGCAAGCACTCCGCCCAAAATCGAGCGCAGCTGCAGATTCGCCCCAGCAGCGCAGGCTTGAGGGCTTAGCTCTAGCAAGCGCAAATTTGGTTTTGCCGCCAGTAGGGCGCGGGCCTCTGCGCTGATCTCTGGTGCCACTAAACACTCAAGAAATAAACCCGTAAGGCTTTCGCAAGCTGCTGCATCTAAAGGTTTATTCACTGCCACGATGCCGCCAAATGCAGAAATCGGATCAGCGCCAATTGCCCTTGTTAAGGCTTCAGCAACGCTGCCCCCCAAGGCCACCCCACAGGGGTTGGTGTGCTTCACCACCACAGCTGCCGCGGCTTCACTGGCAGGAAAACGCAGCACGGCCGCCTGGGCTGCATCGAGATCAAGCAAATTGTTAAAGCTCAATTCCTTGCCTTGCAATTGTTTCGCTGCCCCCCAACCCTGCTGGGGTTTGCCATACCAACTAGCGGCTTGGTGTGGATTCTCGCCGTAGCGCAGGTTTTGGCGTAAGGGCAAACAAAGCTGCAATGGGGCATCGTTTTCCCCTAGCTGAGTTGTTAGCCAGTTGCTGATGGCTGCGTCGTAGCTGGCGGTGTGACGGAAGGCTTCAAGGGCAAGCTTTTGCCGTTCAACAAGGCCGATTGGTCCTTGGGCTAATGCCTCAAGGAAAGGTGCGTATTGGGCTGTATTTGTGAGCACCAACGTATGCAAATGGTTTTTTGCCGCTGCCCGCACCATGGCTGGGCCTCCGATATCAATGGTTTCAATCGCTTCGTTCCAGCTCACATCAGGCCGGGCCACCGTTTGTTCAAACGGGTAGAGATTCACAACTACAAGATCGATTTTTGCAATCTGCTGCGCTTCTAAATCAGCGAGATCAGCTGGTTCATCGCTTCTTGCCAGGATGCCGCCATGGATGCGTGGATGCAGGGTTTTAACCCTGCCGCCAAGCATTTCCTCGGCGCCGGTGTGGTCTGCAACTTTGGTAACGGGCAGGTTTGCAGCAGCGAGCACAGCTGCGGTGCCACCACTGGAAAGCAATTGATAGCCGTGGTTTTCCAGCAGGGCTTTGGCGAATTCCACCACCCCACGCTTATCGGAAACACTGATCAGAGCTAAAGGGGCCATGGGCAGTGGGGAGGGATGCCTTTATGGGAATGGTATGGGTAGAAGCTGCAATGGGGCCTGGTGCGATGCGTTTAATTCTTTTGCATGGTTGGGGTGCTGGCGCAAACGACCTTGAACCAGTGGG
>VFLB01000322.1 GCA_009914645.1 Synechococcaceae bacterium Bin_79_3 | reverse complement strand
TGAAGGTGGGTGAGCAGGTAGGTGCTGATAACGGCTGAAACCAGCACATCACTTTTTTCAGCGCCTTTTTCAGCACTTTTTTTGGAGGCTAGAGCCATGGGCGTAACTGCCACGGGATATGAAGAGCAAGGGATTGAAAGCCAACCCCTTACTGTCAACTATAGTGCTGGATACTACCCATGACAGTGTTACTACACTTGTCAGTATTGCTGCCTCTGGGTTCCATCCTGTGCCCACTCGTCAAACCTCCAGCAGTGGGAGATCCAAGTCTCCGCGCATCCAGGTGGTGCTGCCTGAGGGGCTCTGGGAGCGGCTGTCTGCCGCTGCCGAGGCAGACAGCCGCACAGTTAGCAATATGGCCAAGGTTTTGATCCAGCAGGGGCTCAGCCAATGGGAGCAAGCTGCCAACCCCCAAAGCAAGAGCGAGCAACTACGCAATCAGTTGGAGCGCCAGCAACAAAGCCCGGTTAAGCGTTTACGGGGACGGCCTCGCCGCATTCGCCTCAATCGCTAAGGGCGCACCAATTGCCCCAATATTCCGCAGCGCTTAGCTCCTGTTACAGAAGGCATACCCGCTGCAAATCCCCGTTGTTGCCACCAGGCCAACAACGCGAAGGCCAGGGCCTCTCTTTCTTGGTGGCCAATTCCTAGCTCAGCTAGGGGCCTAACCCACACCCCGTGGCAGCGATTCCGCAATTGCAACATCAGGGCTTTGTTGCGGCAGCCGCCCCCAGAAATCAAAAGTTCAAGTGGTTTTATACCCCGATCCAGATCGGCTGCAATAGCAGCAGCACTAAACGCTGTGAGGGTGGCAATCGCGTCTGCCGCTGCCTCAATTCCAGCTTTTCTAAGGCTTGAAAGTCTCGCCTCCAGGTCTTGCCGTCCGTAGAGCTCGCGGCCAGTTGATTTTGGTGGTGTTTTCTGTAGGTAGGGCTCCTTAAGCCACTGCTGCAGCAATTCTTCTTGCACCTTTCCCTCTAGAGCCCAGCTGCCGTCTTGGTCGTAGCTGCGGGCGCCAGCACTAAAAAATTGAACCGCCAAATCAATCAAGCTATTGGCGGGGCCGCAATCCCAACCCCGTAACGGCTTGGTTTGATCGGGGCCATGGGCTGGCGGCAGCAAGGTTACGTTCGCAATGCCGCCAAGATTTAAAACAGCACGCCAACCTCCAACCGCTGGCAGTAGGGCTTGATCGGTGCTGGGCACCAATGGTGCCCCTTGTCCGCCCCGGGCTAGATCACCTGCGCGGAAATTACTTACCACCGGCTTTTGCAGCATTTCCGCCAGTGCTGCGGCATTAAGGCTTTGCCAACTACTGCCAAGCAGTTGTGGCTGGGGTGGCTGATGCCAGAGGGTTTGGCCATGGCAGCCCACCAGCTGCGCACAATTTTTTGGGTCAGTGGCGCGGGCGCAAACAGCTTGGGCTTTGGTGATTTCTTGCTCGAGTTGTAGCCAAGCAGCAGCAGGTAAGGGTTTTCCCTGCCCGGCTGCCACTACGCGTTGCTGCAAATCACCTGGATAGGGGTGATGGGCACTATTGAGAATCTGCCAACTGGGCCGCTGGGTATTACCCCAAAACCTCACCAGCACACCATCCACCCCATCGGCGCTGGTGCCACTCATCAGGCCCAGCACCGTTGTTGCCATATCAGCGGTTTGGCTGGGGGGTAGTGCGCAGGTATGGCTTTACCTCAGTTACACCTTTAGGGAATTTGACCCGTGCTTCTGCTGTAGAAATCGAGGGCACCACTACACAATCATCGCCATCAACCCAATTAACAGGTGTTGCCACCTGATGGTTATCGGTGAGTTGCAAGGAATCGATCACCCGCAGAATCTCATTGAAATTGCGACCAGTGCTGGCTGGATAGGTGATTTGTAGACGCAGTTTTTTGTTTGGATCAATGATAAAAACTGAACGCACTGTGAGATTGTTAAGTGCATTGGGATGAATCATCCCGTAGAGATCACTCACACTTTTATCGGCATCGGCAAGAATTGGATAATCAACAAGGGTGCATTGGGTCTCATTGATGTCGCCAATCCAACCTTTGTGGCTTTCGGCTGAATCAACACTTAGAGCAATTGTTTTTACATTGCGCTTCTCCCACTCGGGCCTTAGTTTTGCTACTTCGCCCAACTCAGTGGTGCATACCGGGGTGTAGTCAGCTGGGTGAGAGAAGAGCACCACCCAGCTGCCTTCAGCAAAGTCGTAGAGATTGATGGATCCCAGCTGAGAGTCTTGGGTGAAATTTGGAACTGTGTCGCCGAGTTGAAGGGTCATATGCATAGGGAATACGCTTAATAATGCTTGCACAAGCTGTGCAGGCTGGCAGAGATGAGTACCCCCCTGGCGCTTTTTAACGGCAGTTATCTAGGGGAAAGGCCAACGGGGATTGGGGTTGTAGCAAGGGAGCTGTATGCGGCCCTAGATCATCAAGAGGTGCCAGCGCTTTGGCCGCAGGGCCTCTCCCCAGACCACGGCTCCCGTGGACACCTACGACGTTTGCTTTGGACCCAAAGGCAATTGCCAAAGTTGTGGAAGAGCAGCGGTGCTGCTCTTTTGCTGTCTCCCCTACCAGAAGCGCCTCTCGGGAAAGGAGTGCCTGCGGTGGTTCTCGCCCACGATCTGCTGCCTCTGCGCTACCCCCAACTTTCGCCACTACTCGCTTATCACTTGGCCTATGTGCCTTTGGTATTGCATCGAGCTCGCCACGTGCTGTGCAATTCAGAGGCAACTGCCCGTGAGGTTCACAGACGGTTGCGCCTCCCTTTGCGGCGGCTATCGGTGTTGCGCTTGGGTTTTTCCCCGGGGTTATTGAAGCCCATGGGGTTGCAGAGGGAAAACTTTTTGCTGGTGCTTGGCCGCCATGATCCCCATAAAAATCTGGCCCGTTTAATCCGCGCTTTTGCTCGCCTTCCGCAGGGGGAGCAGTTGTTGCATTTTGTTGGCCCCCACGACTCTCGATACACCCCCAAGTTGCAGCAACTAGCGGTGGAACTTGGGGTCGAAAAGCGTTGCCGCTTTACCCCATGGGTTGATAACAATGAACGCCTTATGTTGTTAAATCGTGCCACTGCATTAGTTATGCCAAGCCTCTGGGAGGGTTTTGGTTTACCTGCGCTAGAGGCGATGGCATGCGGTACACCGGTTTTAGCTTCCACTGCCGGGGCCTTACCTGAAGTTGTTGGAGCAGCGGCATTACCTCTTAATCCTTTGAATATTGATCAAATGACATCTGCAATCGCGCAAATATTTAACGATCGATGCTTGCAGTTGGAATTGTCAAAGGCTGGGCCGGCGCGGGCGGCTCAATTCAACTGGTGCATAACTGGCGCAAATCTCACGCAAAGGCTGAAAGAACTAGCAAATTAATGAACTACTAATGCCCGAGAAATTCACCAAGCCAGCCTGCAGCCACCTTGATAGGCAACTGTGTACCCGGTAGGCGGGTGAGATAAGCCCAGCGCCGTATTTGTTGGGCTGCAGGGCCTGCCAGGGTTATCCCCATACCTGTGAGGCTTGCCTTCCCAACACCAAGGCTGAGCATTTCACCAAGATCACTCCAAACAAAATCCTCTAAGGGTTCTGCAGCTAATGAACGCATCAAGTTGCAAGCAAGTATTGGCGCCTGCTGGAAAGCCACTTGAGCACTTGCAGGTAGTGGAGGGTCGTGGGGAACAAAGGCACCATCACCAATGCCAAAAATTTCAGGAAAATCCTGAACTTGCAGATTTGCAAGGCATTGAAGCTTGCCATTTCGTTGCTGGGGGAGCTGGGGGCATGGCGGGTTGCTTTGCTGGCCTGCAGTCCAAATAACAGCAGCGATTTTTAATTGCTCGGGCGTTTCAGAACCCCCATGCTTGAGTTGCAACTCATTGGCACCCACACTTAATACCTCACAGTTACAACGCAGGCGCACGTCTAAACGTTGCATCGCCAGTAGTGCCTGCTGGCGATTGAAAGCCTTGGCATTAGCTAAACATTGCGGACCCCGCTCGAGCAGTTCCACCACAGCAGAGCCCTTTAATAAATCTGCCAATTTGCAAGCTAGCTCCACTCCACTAGGGCCGGCTCCAACAACCGCAATCCGTTGCAGCGATTGAGGTTGTTGTTTTATTTTTTTGATTAATGCCGCCAAGCGATCCACATCCGCAAGGCTTCTAAAAGTTTGGGCATAAGTTTCCACTCCAGGCACGCCAAAACTGAAAGGAGCAGCTCCTGTAGCCACCACCAAGCGGCTGTAGTTGAGCTCCTTGCCACCTGCGGTGCGCAATTTGGAATCTTCAGGGGTAATGGCTGTAACCCGATCTTTTAACCAACCAATGCCGTGGCCTGCTAACAAGTTGTCGTAGCGAGGGGCAAGTTGCCACAGGGCAATTTCCGCACTGAGCAATTCGTAGAGAAAAGGTGAAAAAACAAATCTTTCGTTTGGTTCAACCAAAAGCAGGGGGGGGTGGTTGGCTTGTTTTGCCAACTCGAGAGCTGTGTAGAGGCCCCCAAAACCGCCGCCAACAATAACTATCGGTGCCTGCACTACTACAACCTCCGATTTGTTGGCACACTACGGGGTTTAGCGTGAAGCTGCGGTTGGTTGGAAGTTGATGAATGGGGCGTTCGTCGCTCGATCTTGCAGCTGAGTTGGAACTGTTTCAGGCCCAACTAGTTGAACTTGATGCCCCAGGGCAGTTGCAGTGGGGTTTGCAACAATTTGGTTCTACTTTTGCTCTCACCACAAGTTTTGGTGTCCAATCGGCGGTGCTGCTGCATCTAGCCACTCAGATTGAGCCAAACATCCCTATCTATTGGGTTGATACCGGCTACTTACCAGCGGAAACCTATGTTTACGCTGAGACCCTTAAAAATCTTTTACAACTAAACATTCAAGTGGTCCAGCCCTCGATGAGCCCCGCGCGGATGGAAGCGTTATTGGGCAAATTGTGGGAAAGCGAAGAGCCTGGTGCGCTAGCCAAATATCACCGGCTGCGCAAAGTGGAGCCGCTGGATCAAGCCCTGGAAACTGCCTCGGTGGCTTGTTGGGCGAGCGGGGTGAGAGCCCGTCAAACAGACCACAGATCAACCATGGCCCCTCTGGAATTAATTAGGGGTCGCTGGAGCTTGCGCCCGCTGCTGCGATACACCAGCAAGGATGTATATTACTACATGCAAGAGCACAAGCTGCCACCCCACCCTCTTTTTGAGCAGGGCTACAGCACTGTTGGGGATTGGCACTCCAGCGCCCCTGATGCTGGGCAGGGCAGGGGAAGTCGCTTTGCGGGCAAGCAACAGGAATGCGGCCTGCATTTGCAGGAATCAATGCTTGAAGGGGCTGGGATCTAGGCGATGGAGAGGCTGCTCTTGATCGGTAATAGCCGTTGGCATTGGGGTGTTGGCGATCACTTTTGGCATTGCAGCCCAGCTCAGGGCTTAGAGCAATTTTTGCAGCAGCCTCCCCAGCGGTGGGCTGCTGTGGGGGCAGTACCAAAGGAACTTGAAGCTTGGAATCAAAGCCAAATAGTGGTTGAAATGGTGCCTCTTAAAAACCAGGCGATTGGACTTGGAATAGATCGTGCTCTGGTGGGGTGGGGAGCCTGGCAGCGCAGCGCAGGGGCAGTGTTAGTAGCTGATGCTGGCACTGCCTTAAGCCTCACTCTTGTGGATTCTGGCGGCGCTTTTTGCGGCGGCCGAATCATGGCCGGAGCAGCTTTACAACTGCATTCGTTGAATCAGGCCACCAATGCCCTGCCAGAGGTGTTACTTCCAGAGGTGTTCTTGCCAGAGGGAGACCCGCTGAAACCTACGGAAATATGGCCGCATAACACCAAGGGAGCCATGTCTGTTGGCGTTTTGCAAGGGCTGGCCGCAGCGCTTTGCCGTAGCTATAGCCAAATGCCCCTTCTGTTTTCTGGGGCGAAGCTCTGGCTCACGGGGGGGGATGCAGAATTGTTGCAGCCCCTTTTGATAGAAGCTGGTTTGCAACCTCGCTTGGCCCTAAATCTTGCCTTGGAAGCCCTGGGGGGGCTTAGCTGCTGATACCAAGGTCGTTGAGAATGGTTTCAGCCATTGTTTCAGCTTTTACTTTTGTGTAAATCCTTTCCAGCTTTCCTTCTGCATCTATTACAAAAGTGTGGCGCATCATTCCCATGTATTCACGCCCCATAAATTTTTTCAGGCCGTAGCTTTCATAGGATGTAGCAACTGGGCAAGGTTCCTCATCACTCAACAAAGTAAAAGGCAAGCTGTATTTTTCAATGAATTTGCCGTGGCTTTTTGCTCCGTCTTTACTAATACCAAAAACTTTGATGCCATTTGTTTCGAATAAAGCCCATTGGTCACGAAAATTGCAAGCTTCTTTTGTGCAGCCTGGGGTGTCGTCTTTGGGATAGAAATACAGCACAACCCTTTTGCCGCGTTGCTCTTCAAGATTTACAGATTGGCCACTTTGATCTGGAAGGATGAAGCTGGGAGCGGAATCGCCGATTTCAAGTGCCATGGCTGGATCAATAGGCTCGTTAGAACTTAAACAGTCTCGCTTGGGTTGGGGAGCTCTCAAAGATCCAGTTGATGGTGATTTGCTAGCGGGCATCACAGCCCAGGAGCAGTGTTGGGCTGAATCACTGCCTGTTTTCATAAAAAAAAGATTTATTTGCAGCAGATTTTTAGTGCGCCGTTGGTTGGCCCAATGGTTTGATATTGATCCCCTTGAGATTCCCCTTAAGGCGCCCCCAGGTTTACCTCCGCTTTTGGCGCGGGGATGGGGTGAAGTGAGTTGGAGCCATAGCGGAGAGCGGCTGTTGCTTGGTTGGTCTGGTAAGCCGATCGGGGTTGATCTGGAGCGGGCTAATCGCCCTCTGGCTGCAAAGGCATTGATGCAACGCTTTTTTCCTAAGATCGAACAAGCTCAGCTGGTGCACCTCAAAGGGGACGCTTTGCAACAGGCTGTTTTGCGCAGCTGGGTTGCAAAGGAGGCATTGATAAAACAAAAACGCAGCAGCATCGCTTTAGAGCTGTCGGATTGGTGTATGGAATACAACCAGTCAATTGCGCTGCATCTTCCCAGTGGAATTAGCTGGCCTGTGCAGGTGAGCCGCATCAGTTTTGATGCTGAGTTGTGGCTTGTGGGCTGGAGTGGAGCAATGTCACCACCACTGGAAACTTTTGGAAGCAGCTAATTTCAGGAGATATCTACCAATGCCATGCCACGCACATACAAGTTTGTGCTGATTTTGTTGCTGGGCATGGTGGGGCTGGCAGGGCTTTTGCGTCTTCAGTTGCTGCCGCCGCCGCTGGCACGGGTTAGCGCAGACACCACCCTCAACGATTTGGAGGCTCAGGAATCGCTGCAGGAGGTGCGTCAGCAGGCAGCAGCTCTAATGAGCCGCTTTGTGGGGGGAGAAATCACAAGGCATTACTGGGGTGGATTTACGCCTTTTATGGACGTGCTCGGTATCGAGCTGCCTGCTGAATTTGAAGCCAAAGTTGATGTAACTCCAGAACAGGCTCGATTGAGCTTGCGGCCGCGGCAAATTGATGAGCGCTACTTGGCGGAGGTTCGAATAAACAACAATGTTGCCCGCGGGGTTGCTTGCCGCGGTTTTGGTAACAATGCGGAATTTCGGCTGGCGGGGGAGCGGTTGCTTTGCCCTGAGGGGTGGTTTGCAATGATCGATCCCTCAGTGGATGGGTATCGCAATCGGTAGATATTGATCAGGGTTTGAAAACTCGGTTGGCTAATTTTCTTTTTGGAGCTAAATTAAATTCGACGTGTTCCTTTTGCTCCCATGCTGAAGCGCATTGCTGCTGGCCTTCTTGCCGGCGCTGCCATTTCCGTGTCTGCCTTGCCCGTTTCCGCTCAGCCCTCACCTGTTCGTTGGAACTCCGGTGGTGCTGTATGGACTACAAAATTTTCTGATTTTGGCGACTTCCTTAAGTCGAAGGATGCCTATAGCAACGAGCGTGGCCTTTCTTCTGGTTTGGCTGCCTCAGGTTGGACCGCTAAGGAAGTTCAAGCCGGTTTATCTAAGACCTACAACGTAGATTTAGTTGGTGTTTCCCGCTATCTCTATTCAAAAGATGGCGTTAAGTTCCTGCAGGATCAAACCCGCAGCTACTTCCCTTACTGGGCAGAAAAAGCAACAGCAGTTCAAGCTTTGCGTTCTGCAATCATTCTCGCCTCTGTAGACGGCAAATTGTCTTCTGCTGCGATTATGAAGAACTTGCCTGTTGATTTCCGTTTGGCTGATAACATCAACTTTGATGGTAAGCAGAATATCTCTGCAAAAGGTAAGTGTAACGGTGCAGCTCAGTGCAGCTCACTTCTTTCTTGGTATGTGTTCTTGCCTGCTTCTATTCAAGCCAATCAAGTTATCGATAAAGTAACTGCCGGCCGAAGAAAGTAACTGTCCGTTCCGCTGGAGCCGCCAGCGCCCCTGCTGCTGTTCGTGGCCTTTGGTAATTAGTTGATCTTTTGATCAGTTGATTTACGTTTTTATAAACCCCGTCTCAATGCGGGGTTTTTTTGTGCTGTTAAACGTTGATGTATCAGGGGTTGAATCAGTTTGTCACCCAGCGAAAGATGTTTGCGGCCAAGCCAGCAAAGGATCACTATGAATAAGGTTATTTACCAATGCAAAAGTTTTTTTGGCAGAAAATATATCAATCTTTAAGCGCTGCTAGAAGAAATAGGTATAGAGATAGATACAAAAAAACCCTATAAATAATGCGTGGGACCTTGAAGCAAACGTAGA
>VFLB01000190.1 GCA_009914645.1 Synechococcaceae bacterium Bin_79_3 | reverse complement strand
GGCCCTGAAGAGATAACTAGAGAGATACCCAATGTTGCAGAAGACAGCCTTGGCAGTCTTGATGAAATGGGTATCATTCGAATTGGAGCATTCGTAGAAAGTGGAGATATTTTAGTTGGTAAAGTTACCCCAAAAGGAGAATCTGATCAACCCCCCGAAGAAAAGCTTCTTAGGGCAATTTTTGGAGAAAAAGCAAGGGATGTTAGAGATAATTCTCTACGGGTTCCCAATACTGAACGTGGAAGAGTAGTTGATGTTCGTATCTATACCCGCGAACAAGGTGATGAACTCCCCCCTGGCGCAAATATGGTGGTGAGGGTTTATGTGGCACAACGTCGTAAGATTCAAGTTGGCGATAAGATGGCTGGCCGCCACGGCAATAAAGGAATCATCAGTCGTATTCTTCCCTTGGAAGATATGCCTTACTTACCAGATGGAACACCCATAGATATTGTATTAAATCCCCTTGGAGTTCCCAGCCGGATGAACGTGGGTCAGGTATTTGAGTGCTTGATGGGCTGGGCTGCAGATAACCTGCACTCCCGATTCAAGATCGTGCCATTTGATGAAATGCATGGGGCTGAAAAATCTAGAGAAACTGTGCAGATGTATCTTGAGGAAGCTAGAAAACAACCCGGCAAAGAATGGGTATACAACCCAGACAATCCAGGTAAAATTCAATTAGTTGATGGCCGTAGTGGCGAACCTTTTGATCAACCGGTAACAGTTGGTAGAGCGTATATTCTCAAGCTGGTTCACTTAGTAGACGATAAAATTCACGCCCGCTCCACTGGCCCATATTCCCTTGTTACCCAGCAACCACTGGGGGGCAAGGCCCAGCAGGGTGGCCAGCGCCTTGGGGAGATGGAGGTTTGGGCCCTTGAGGCCTATGGCGCCGCCTACACCCTTCAGGAACTGCTTACGGTTAAATCAGACGATATGCAGGGTCGTAACGAGGCTCTTAATGCAATTGTTAAAGGCAAACCAATACCGCGCCCCGGTACGCCTGAATCCTTCAAGGTGTTGATGCGTGAGCTGCAATCTCTTGGCCTTGATATAGCTGTATACACAGATGAAGGTGCGGAAGTGGATTTAATGCAAGACGTTAACCCGCGCCGCAGTACCCCCAGCAGACCAACCTATGAATCCCTTGGTGTAGCTGATTACGACGAAGATTAATATTTAATCGTCCAGCTCAAAGTTGTCCTGAAGCCCACTTTTGCCCACCGGCCATGACCAACAGCAACACCCGTACCGAAAGCCACTTCGACTACGTCAAGATCACGCTCGCTTCCCCTGAGCGCATCATGGATTGGGGGCAGCGCACCCTGCCCAACGGCCAAGTGGTGGGCGAAGTAACCAAGCCTGAAACGATTAATTATCGCACCCTTAAGCCTGAAATGGATGGCTTATTTTGTGAAAAAATATTTGGACCATCCAAGGATTGGGAATGCCACTGCGGCAAATACAAAAGGGTGAGACACCGCGGCATTGTTTGTGAACGTTGCGGCGTGGAAGTTACTGAAAGTAGAGTGCGCCGCCATCGCATGGGCTTTATTAAGCTTGCGGCCCCTGTATCCCATGTTTGGTATCTGAAAGGTATACCCAGTTACGTGGCGATCCTTTTAGATATGCCCTTAAGAGATGTTGAGCAGATTGTATATTTTAATTGTTATGTGGTTCTTGAACCCGGTGATCACAAAACTTTGAAATATAAACAGTTGCTCACTGAAGATGAGTGGCTGGAAATCGAAGATGAGATTTTTGCTGAAGATTCTGAGATTGAAAATGAGCCAGAGGTTGGCATTGGCGCCGAAGCCTTGAAACGTTTGTTGGAAGATTTAGAACTAGTAAAAATAGCTGAGGAATTACGCGAAGATATAAATGGGAGCAAGGGGCAGAAACGCGCTAAGCTCATTAAACGCTTGAGAGTAATTGATAATTTTATAGCTACTGGAGCTCGGCCTGAATGGATGGTTCTCGATGCTATCCCCGTTATACCGCCAGATTTGCGGCCAATGGTTCAGTTGGATGGAGGGCGTTTTGCTACTTCTGATCTAAATGATCTTTACCGCAGAGTAATCAACCGAAACAATAGACTTGCGCGGCTTCAAGAAATACTTGCCCCTGAAATTATTGTTCGCAACGAAAAGAGGATGCTGCAGGAAGCAGTAGATGCCTTGATTGACAACGGACGCCGCGGCCGAACTGTCGTTGGCGCCAATAACAGACCACTGAAATCTCTTAGCGATATTATTGAAGGTAAACAGGGTCGCTTCCGTCAAAACTTACTTGGTAAGCGTGTTGATTATTCCGGTCGTTCTGTAATTGTGGTTGGTCCGAAACTTAAAATGCATCAGTGCGGCCTTCCAAAGGAAATGGCCATCGAACTTTTTCAGCCTTTTGTTATTCATCGCTTAATTCGTCAGAACATTGTTAATAATATTAAGGCCGCAAAAAAAATGATTCAGCGTGCTGATGATGAGGTGATGCAGGTATTGCAAGAAGTTATTGATGGGCATCCCATAATGTTAAATCGTGCCCCAACTTTGCACCGCCTTGGAATTCAGGCTTTTGAGCCCATATTAGTGGATGGCCGTGCAATTCAATTGCATCCTCTTGTATGCCCAGCCTTCAACGCGGATTTTGATGGTGATCAAATGGCTGTGCATGTTCCTCTTTCTCTTGAGGCTCAAACCGAAGCTCGCATGTTGATGCTTGCTAGCAATAATATTCTTTCTCCTGCAACGGGGGAGCCGATAATCACACCTTCTCAGGATATGGTGCTTGGTTCTTATTACCTAACTGCTGTGCGTAAGGAGAATGCCATTCCGGAATTTGGTGATCGGGCATGGAGCTTTGCAAGTCTTAGTGATGTATGCAATGCATACGCAGAAAAGCGCATTAAGTTACATGATTGGTTGTGGGTTCGCTTTAGTGGTGAGGTAGAAGACGATGATGAAGCAACAGAACCACTAAAAAGTGAAACACTCAGTGATGGCACCAAGGTGGAGCAGTGGAAATATCGCCGTGATCGTCTCGATGAAGACGGGGCTTTAATCAGTCGCTATCTACTCACCACCACTGGACGAGTTGTTATGAACCGCACGATTATTGATGCGGTGGTTGCGAGGTAATTACCACTGCTTTTGTTTATCAGCTAAATCTCCCTTAACTACCCCCTCCCGTTTTAGGTCATGACCAGCACCTCCAAGCCCGCCGCCCGCAAATCTTCCAGCAAGTCGAAGGCAGCCAAGGCCGCAGAAGCCGCTGCACTGGCAGCTGCAGAAGCAGCGGCAAAACGCGAACCCTCGCGGATGGCTCCACCTTTCCGTAATCACATTATTGATAAAAAAGGTTTACGTGGTTTGGTCGCTTGGGCTTATAAACACCATGGCACAGCTACTACTGCGGCAATGGCTGATGATCTGAAGGATCTTGGTTTTCGTTATGCTACTCAGGCGGCAGTATCTATTTCTGTAGATGATCTTAAGGTGCCAGAGGATAAACCTCAATTACTTGAAGATGCAGAAAAGCAGATAACCCAAACTGAAGAGCGTTATCGCCTTGGGGAAATTACGGAGGTGGAACGTCATACCAAGGTTATTGATACTTGGACTGAAACGAACGAACGTTTAGTGAATTCAGTTAAGCGTAATTTTGATGATAACTATCCGCTTAATTCCGTCTGGATGATGGCCAACTCTGGCGCTCGTGGCAATATGTCTCAAGTGCGTCAGCTTGTGGGAATGCGCGGTTTGATGGCAAACCCTCAAGGGGAGATCATCGATTTACCTATTCGTACTAATTTCCGCGAAGGTTTAACAGTTACCGAATATGTAATTTCTTCCTATGGTGCGCGCAAGGGATTAGTTGATACTGCGCTGCGCACGGCGGATTCCGGTTATTTAACTCGCCGTTTGGTAGACGTCGCTCAAGATGTAATTGTGCGGGAGGATGATTGCGGTACAGTTCGCAGCATTATTGTTGCAGCTGAAGACAACGGTCGATACCGTAATCGCTTGGTTGGACGGCTTATTGCTGAGCCTGTTTTAGCTGCGGATGGCACCATCATTGCCGAACGAGATACTGAAGTTGATCCTCTATTAAGTAAGGCGATTGAAAAAGCAGGAGTTCTAGAAGTTAGAGTTCGTTCCCCCCTCACCTGCGAAGCAGCCCGTTCTGTATGTAGGAAGTGCTACGGCTGGGCTTTGGCATACAACGAATTAGTCGATTTAGGGGAGGCTGTTGGTATTATCGCCGCCCAATCAATTGGTGAACCGGGCACTCAGCTCACTATGCGTACCTTCCACACCGGTGGAGTTTCTACTGCAGAAACTGGGGTTGTTCGATCTTTGGTAGATGGTGTTGTTGAATTTGATTCCAAGGCAAGAGTTCGTCCACACCGCACTCCTCATGGTGTTGAAGCCCAAATCGCTGAAGTTGATTTTAGCCTTACTCTAAAACCTAATACTAAAGGTAAAAATCAGAAGTTAGATATTACAACTGGATCAATTCTGTTCGTTGCGGATGGCGCGAGTGTTCCTAACGATATGATTTTAGCCCAGATATCTACCGGCGCTGCAGTTAAAAAGAGTATTGAGAAAGCTAGCAAGGATGTGATTTGTGATTTAGCTGGACAGGTTCGTTACGAAGATGTTATTCAACCTAAGGAAGTACCAGACCGTCAAGGTAATATTACCCTCAAAGCTCAGCGTTTAGGTCGTCTTTGGGTTTTCGGTGGAGATGTTTACAATCTTCCTCCAAATGCATATCCTGTTATTAAGGCTGCTAGTGATGTTCACAATGGCGATGTGCTGGCCGAAAGTCGTCAAATTAGTGAATATGGCGGAAGTGTAAGGCTAAGAGAATCTCAAGGTGATTCAAGAGAGGTGGAAATTGTTACATCTAGCATGCTTCTTAAGGATTGCAAGCTAATAGCTACCACCACCCATAGCGGGCAGATTTGGCATCTTGAAGGCAAGGATAATATTCGTTACCGGCTTAATACCGAGCCAGGTACAAAGATTGCTAATGGTGAGGTGATCGCAGAACTCACAGATGATCGCTTTCGCACTCAAACCGGTGGCTTAATTAAATTTGCTCCTGGTCTTGGTATCAAAAAAGCGCGTAGCGCAAAGCATGGCTATGAGGTTTCAAAAGGCGGCATTTTGCTTTGGATTCCACAGGAAACCCATGAGATAAATAAAGATATTTCGCTTTTGATGATCGAGGATGGTCAGTGGATTGAGGCTGGAACTGAGGTTGTTAAAGACATATTTAGCCAAACTGCAGGTATCGTAACTGTTACGCAGAAAAATGACATCTTGCGTGAAATAATTGTTCGTTCAGGTACTTTGCATTTAGTAACTGATAGCAAGGTGTTGAGTCGTTTTGCTGAAGAGGGCAAAATGGTAAATCCAGGTGAGGAAATAGCTCCAGGTTTAGTGGCAGAAGCGATGCTATTCGTTGAATCTGTAGATACCCCAGAGGGCGGCGCACTGCTATTGCGTCCGGTGGAGGAATATGCAATTCCGGATGAAGCTCATCTGCCGGAACTTGGTAACGTAAAACAAACAAACGGACCATCATTGGGTCTTAAGGCTGTTCAGCGCCTCACCTTTAAAGACGCTGAGCTTGTTAAGTCTGTTGATGGAGTTGAGTTGTTACGCACTCAGCTTATTCTTGAAACATACGACACTACTCCTCAGATGACTGTGGATGTTGAAATGGTTCCAGATAAGCGAGCTAAAACTATTGATCGATTGCAACTTGTGATTCTTGAATCACATTTGGTTCGTCGCGATACCCTCTCTGATGCCAGCCATGGTTCTACCCACACTCAGGTGAAAGTGGCGGATGGTGATTCCATTAAGCGTGGTGATGTTGTTGCAACAGTGCAAATTCTTTGCAAGGAAGATGGTGTTGTTCAGCTTCCAGATAGTGCTGAGGGCGAACCTATCAGGCGCTTGATTGTTGAACGTCCTGACGACTTATTGGAAGTAAAACTTCTGCAAGGGAAGCCCACCGCTGTTATTGGTCAGCGCATTGTTGAGGGTGAAGCTCTTTCTGATGATTTAGTTGCACCCCACAGCGGTCAGGTTGAATTGGTTTCAGACACATCTATAAGTTTGCGAGTAGGTAGGCCATATATGGTTTCGCCTGATTCAATTTTGCATGTGCGCGATGGTGATCTCGTTTTGCGTGGTGATACCTTGGCCCAGTTAGTTTTTGAGCGCGCAAAAACTGGCGATATTGTTCAGGGTTTGCCTCGTATTGAAGAATTGCTTGAGGCCCGCCGGCCACGTGAATCAGCAGTGTTATGTAAGAAAGCTGGCAGTGTAAAAATCGAACAAAAGGAAGATGAAGATTCACCTACTGTTTCGGTTGTGGAAGGTGAGGAGTTAAGTACTGAATATCCAATCCTGCTCGGACGCACCGTGATGGTGAGCGATGAACAGCTTGTGGAATCTGGTGATTTGCTCACTGATGGACCCATTAATCCCCATGAGTTGCTGGAGGTTTTATTTGAGGATTTGCGTTCTCGCAATGCCTCGATGGACGCTGCAAATCAGGCTATATCCCGTTTGCAGACTGCTTTGGTTCAAGAGGTACAAAATGTGTATAAATCACAAGGGGTAACGATCGACGACAAACATATTGAGGTGATTGTTCGCCAGATGACTAATAAAGTTCGAGTTGAGGATGCAGGTGATACAACTCTTCTGCCCGGTGAGCTTATTGAGTTACGCCAAGTTGATCAAGTGAATCAAGCAATCGCCATCACAGGCGGTGCACCCGCAGAATTTACACCTGTATTACTAGGTATCACAAAAGCTTCTCTTAATACCGATAGCTTTATATCGGCTGCTTCCTTCCAAGAAACCACTCGGGTTCTTACGGAAGCTGCAATTGAAGGTAAGAGTGATTGGTTGCGTGGCTTGAAAGAGAACGTGATCATTGGCCGTTTAATTCCAGCAGGTACTGGTTTCAGCGGGTTTGAGGAGGAGCTAAAAGCAGAGGCTGGTCCTCATCCAGACATCCTTGATGAGGAGAATGCAAGCTACAGAAGAGCTAGTGCTCTTAGGCCCGATTACACCGTTGAAATGCCCTTGCCTCAGCCAAGTGCAGCTGTTTTAGATGATCCTTCAGACGATGAAATGCAGGCCACTCGCAGCCGCCATGGCATTTCGGAAGGTAGCAATTTTGCTGCTTTTGCCCGTCCGGCAGGTGATGAATTAGGTACTGAAGAGTTATTGCCAGATCCTGAAGCCCTCGAAGGTTTATTGGAAGAGGGCTTACTAAGTGAGGACAGCTGATAAATGATTTCTACTCCTCAACCCTTGCAACCTACTTTGATACCAAAACGGCAGTTACCGCGCTTTGGTTTCCATACCCATTGCGAGCTATTAAATGGTCGTGCTGCAATGCTCGGCTTTATTTCTTTGCTAGCTGTTGAGATTTGGATTAAGCACGGCTTACTCGTTTGGCCCTAAATCCCCCACTGCTTGGGATGGGTCGAGCAGCCCTTGAGGCATGGGTTCAGGAGCGGGGTCAGGCTGCTTTTAGGGGAAGGCAACTACATGATTGGCTTTATACCAAGGGTGTGCGTGAACTCGACCAAGTTTCGGTGTTGCCAAAATTATTTCGGCAACAATTGTTAGAGCAACCTCCTGCAGATGCCTTTGACTGGATCGGTCGCTCTCGTGAATTAGAACGCAATGTTGCACTTGATGGCACCACTAAATTGCTACTTGCTACCCACGATGGTCTCAGTATTGAAACAGTAGGTATCCCTAATCCCGATCGACTCACGGTATGTGTAAGCACTCAGGTGGGTTGCGCTATGGCATGTCGTTTTTGCGCTACCGGCAAGGGTGGTTTTCAGCGTTCCCTTGCTGTTCATGAAATTGTTGATCAAGTTTTAAGCGTGAAGGAGGTGATGCAGCAACGTCCGAGCCACGTGGTTTTTATGGGAATGGGTGAACCTTTATTAAATATCGACGCAGTTCTAGCCTCAATCGATTGTTTATGTACAGATTTAGGGATGGCTCAACGCCAAATCACTATTAGCACAGTGGGTGTTCCCAATACATTGCCAAAATTAGCTGCTCTTGCTCAAGAGCGTTTAGGGCGGGCTCAATACACTCTTGCAGTGAGTTTGCATGCGGCAAATCAACAGTTGCGGGAGGAATTAATTCCCACCGCCCATGCTTACCCTTTGGAAAAACTGCTTTCTGATTGCCGTGATTATGTTGTTGCAACAGGTCGTAGATTAAGTTTTGAATATATTCTGTTAGGTGGTATTAATGATCATCCAGCTCAAGCACTAGACCTTGCTGATCTTGTTAGTGGTTTTCAGAGCCATGTAAATTTAATCGCTTATAATCCGATCGAGGAAGAAACATTTAAACGCCCGAGTCAAGCTGCCGTGGAGGCGTTTAGGCGTAATTTGCAAAGTCGTGGAATTGCCGTAAGTGTTCGCGCCAGCCGCGGTCTTGATGCAGATGCAGCCTGTGGACAATTACGGCGTCGTTTCAATAATTTAGTTTCAACTTAGATCTGATCTTTCGCTGGATCAAATGCACCCCTAGCTTCCCGTTCCTGCCATGGCGCCACGTAGGCAAGCAATATGAATGCTGGTATTGCTGCTGCTGCACTAAAAAGAAAAAAAGTAGACCATCCCAACCGTTCTGCTATCAGACCCGCAGGTGCAGATAATAATGAACGACTCAAGGCATAAACACCGGAG
>VFLB01000226.1 GCA_009914645.1 Synechococcaceae bacterium Bin_79_3 | reverse complement strand
TGGGCTATTGGGGCGGGCAGGTGTTGCAAGGGGAGGGGCCAGTGTTGATCGGCCGCGATTCCCGCACTAGTGGGGCGATGTTGTCTGCTGCTCTAGAAGCTGGCCTCACCGCCGCTGGCCGCGAGGTGTGGAACCTGGGTTTATGCCCCACTCCCGCTGTGGCGCGGTTGGTGCAACAGCTCGGGGCAGCAGGTGGCGTGATGGTTTCGGCCAGCCATAACCCACCGCAAGACAACGGCATCAAGTTGTTTGCAGCTGGTGGTGCCAAGTTGGGTAGGCGGCAACAGCAGGCGATTGAGTTGGGTTTGCGGGGAGAATTAACCCCAGCGCTAAACCGTTGCGGCAACATCTATCAACGCCAAGACCTGCTTGATAACTACCGCCAATTGGTGCGGCAGGGGCTGGTTGATAACCAGCTCAGCGGTAGACGCATCGTGTTGGATCTTTGCTGGGGATCGGCCACTGCCTGCAGCACGGAATTATTTAGGAGCCTTGGCGCTGAAGTGATAGAGCTCCATGGCACCCCTGATGGCGATTCCATCAATGTGGGTTGCGGTAGCACCCATTTGGAGCCATTGCAGCAGGCGGTGTTGCAACACGGCGCTGAGATGGGTTTTGCTTTTGATGGCGACGCCGACCGGGTGTTGGCAGTTGATGGCCAGGGCCGCTTGGTAGATGGTGATCATATTTTGTTTATGTGGGGCTCTGCTTTAGCGGCAGCGGGCCAGTTACCCAAACAGTTGCTGATAGCAACCGTGATGAGCAACCTTGGTTTTGAACGGGCCTGGAACAGCCGTGGCGGAGTACTTGAGCGCACCGCTGTGGGAGATCAATTTGTGCATCAAGCGATGGAGCAGCAGGGAGCAGCCCTTGGCGGTGAGCAATCGGGCCATATTCTTTGCGCTCATCACGGCATGAGCGGTGATGGTTTGCTAACCGCTTTGCAACTTGCAGCGCTGTTAGAAGAGGGTGAAACCTTGGCGGATCGCCGCAACCAGAGTTTTGTTTCTTATCCGCAACGCCTGCAAAACGTGCAGGTGCCAAACCGTGAACGCCGTAAGGAATGGCAGAAATGCATCCCGTTAATGGAAGCGGTGGCCCAGGCAGAGGCTGAGATGGCAACAGAGGGGAGGGTGCTAGTGCGCGCTTCCGGCACTGAACCGTTACTGCGAGTGATGGTGGAGGCCTCTAGCTCGGAATTAGTTGATCGCTGGATTAATACCCTCTCGGTAATTGCAGAACGGGAATTAAATAAGTAACTCCCCAGCCAGTTGTAGAGCGCCATGGCAGGCATCTCCTAGGGGCTTTTGCAGGCTGCAACCAGGCAGCCGCTGTTGCAACACAGCATGAAAACTTGCTTGCAGTGGAGCTAGATGTTCGATCGCTCCTCCAAAACAGCAAAGCGGCACCTTTTGCATCTCTAGTGCGGTAGCCACCCCTTCCACCATCAAGGCCAATTCTTCGCCAGCAATGCTCACAATCTCTTGGGCATTGATTTCACCGCTTGCAGCTAGATCGCTCACAAAAGGGGCAAGGCGGGCAAATCCTGCAGCGCCGAAGCTTGGATCAACCACCAGAGCTTTTAATTGATGGGGCTGGCTAACGCCAAGGGCTGCCCACAGCACAGATTTGAGCTTTGTTTCGGCGAGGCGGCCATCGGCCATCCGCAGGCTGAGGGCTAAGCCGTTGCGGCCGATATCCATGGCACTACCCACCCCATCAACCAACCAACCCCAACCAGCACAGCGATGTTGCTTTCCTAATTGATTGCGTCCAACGGCAATGGCTCCAGTGCCGCTGATTAAAACAATGCCTTCTGCTCCAGCGGGGAAGGCGCCGGCAAGGGCAGTGCGTTCATCACCAGTTACCAAAACTGCCTGCATAGCAAGGGTTTCTTGAGCTAAACGGGTGCCAAGGCTTTGAGTGGGGCTGTGGAGCTCAATGCCACTGGCCCCAATCGCAGCAGCTTGGATTGGCTCTTTTAATTCACAACAACTGCTTGCCGCGTTAAAGCTGCTGCGTAGGGCTTGTTGAAATTGTTCTGGGCCGCCTGCACTGCTGAGATGGCTTACGCCACTACCTTCCCCTTCCGCTAACACCGTGCCATCAGCTAGAGCAAGGCGGCAGCGGGTATGGGTTTGACCAGCATCAAATCCAGCCAAAACGATTGGTTTAGTCATCCGTTTGCTTGGCGCCAAGGGTTGCGAGCACAAACCAGCCGCTGATTTGCACCTCAGGCCTGAAAAAAATCGTGTCTACAAAGCCATGGCCGGCCAACCCCACCACAGCAGCAATTGCACCAAGGCAAGGCAGGCTTAAAAACAAATCTCGATAGATCTGGCTAAATCCAATTTTTAAGCTCGTGATTAGCAAGCCAAAAACTGCAAGCAAACCGGGAATGCCGGTTTCAACTGCTAGTTCAAGGGGTACGGAATAGGCGCTTAAAGCGGTGAAACGGGGCTGTTGGTAGAGGGGATAGATCAAGTTGAAAATTGTGTTTCCAGGGCCAATACCAAGCCAGGGGCGATCTTGAATCATCTCGATAGCTGCTAACCACACGTTGATGCGGAAGTTGTTGGAGCTATCTTCCCGGCCGGCAGCCATGCTCATTAATCTCACCCGCAGTGGTTCCACCTTCACGGCTGCAACTACTAAAGCCAGCACCACAAAAGCGATTATTAATGGCGGCAACCAGCGTTTCAAAGGAGCTGCCAGTAAGCGGCTGAAACGTAGTAATAGAAGTAGGCCCAAAACAGCAAGGGCAAGCACCATGCCAATCCAGCCGCCCCGGCTGTAGGTGAACAGCATTGCAACGGCACCTAACAAAAAGCTGGTAAGGGCAAATAAGCGCAACCAAGGGCTCCGCCAACGCAGCAAAGCCACCAAAGCAAGCGGCAAGATTGGGATTAAATATCCAGCGAGAAGATTCGGGTTCTCAAGGGTGCTGTAGATCCGTTGGGTGCCATCAGCTACAGAATTTGGATCAGCCCAACGGGCTAACTCAGTGGT
>VFLB01000136.1 GCA_009914645.1 Synechococcaceae bacterium Bin_79_3 | reverse complement strand
TTGAGCGAAGCCCCAGTAACAAAGCGGGAAGTTTTGGCACAACATTGGGATCAGCCAGGCGTTCTGCCAGTGGCAGCACAAGTTGCTGTTGGCGTTGGCGCCTGCCGCCATCACCTTGATCAGGCCCCTGAAAACGCAGTAGCTGATCAATCTGAGCGCCCCCTAGCCATTGCTGGCCAGCCTCTAATTCAATTTTTAATTTGCTTTTTTTGTCTTGATATCTCATGGCGGTTTCAATGTTGAAAGGCAGCCCACCGATGCCATTAATTGCTTCCTGCATGGCTCCCCTTGGCAGCAATAGGTAGCGATCCGGCAGCACGGGTTCACCGCCATTTGCCAGCAATTGAGCCACCACATCTGCAATTAAGGCAACACCCCCTTGGCGATAGAGATCCGTTAGCGGTTGTAATTTTTGTTGGCCCGGCAGTAGCACTGCTAATTCGCTGGGGATCTGCAGCAGCTCTAGGCCCCCAGCTGGATGCACCCGCGCCATAAGTAACAGCTGCACCTGGGCTATGGCTTGGTTTTTGGGGTTGATCTTTTCGCTATCAAGGCCAAGTAGCAGCAGGGTTTGGGGCCGGCCGGGCGGATCGGCAAGGCGGCTGATGGACGGCTCTAAGTTCTCGATTGGCTTCGCTGCCCTCAGAGGAATTAGTTGCCCCCCCAGAACGGCACCCAGGCCGATCCCAGCAGTTAAAACTGCAAGCCGCCACAGCACCCGGCTGCGCCGACGCAGTTGCTGCCAGGGTTGTTTGTTTGAAGGCGGCGAAACGGTAACCATGCCCGATAGTTTGGGGCCTGAGCGCGAGTTCGTGTGCATTGACATCTGCTCCCCACGAAAGGGCCCGCCCCATGGCCCGAGGCACTGTTAGGCCAGCCAAGCAGCTTTGCAGTGATTGCGGCCTTTGCGATACCCGCTGGGTGGCTTATGTGCGCCAGGCCTGCGCCTTCATACATCAACAATTTGATCAGCTGGAAAGCCAAGCCCATGGCCGCAGCCGCAAGCTTGATAACGAGGATGAGCTTTATTTCGGTGTTTTCCAGCGAATGTTGTGCGGCAGGCTTGAACCTGGGCTGGAGGGGGCACAGTGGACTGGCATCGTTAGCACCATCGGTGAACGAGCCTTAGAGCAGGGGCTCGTCGATGCTGTTGTCTGCGTGCAGCAGAGCCCAGATGATCGTTTTACGCCTGTGCCGGTGCTTGCTCGCAGCGTTGCTGAGGTGCGCGCAGCACGGGTAAACAAACCAACTCTTTCAAATAACCTTTCGGTGCTGGAACAACTGCCTGGCAGTGGAATACGTCGCTTACTGGTGGTGGGTGTGGGCTGTCAAACCCAGGCGCTAAGGGCGGTGCAAAGCAGTCTTGGCCTCGAAGAGCTCTATGTGTTGGGTTTGCCTTGCGTAGACAACGTGAGCAGGGCTGGTTTGCAAACCTTCTTGAATTCCAGTAGTCGCTCCCCAGACACAGTGGTGCACTACGAATTTATGCAGGATTTTCGAATTCACTTTCGCCACAGCGATGGCAGTAAAGAAACTGTGCCTTTTTTTGGCCTCGACACACCAAAACTTAAGGAGGTGTTTGCTCCCAGTTGCCTTAGTTGTTTTGACTACGTAAATGCCGCTGCTGATTTAGTGGTGGGCTACATGGGAGCACCATTTCGCTGGCAATGGTTAGTGGTGCGAAACAACCGTGGCCAGCAGCTATTGGATCTTGTTGAGAAGGAATTACAAACCCAACCTGTGATGAGTGCAGGTAACCGCAGGCAAGCGGTGCAGCAGGGCATAGAGGCATACGACAAAGCCCTAAAACTGCCCGGTTGGCTGGCGGAACTAGTGGGTTTTGTTGTGCAAAAACTGGGGCCTAAAGGCTTGGAGTATGCGCGTTTCTCTATTGATTCCCACTTCACAAGAAATGCGCTGTGGTTGAAGCGCCATCATCCACACATGGTGGAAAGCCATCTGCCCCCATTTGCCCGCAAGATTGTGAACCGCTATCGCCTACCTCAGCTATGAGCAATCTCTTAGAGCTTCTGGGGGGGCAGCGTCAATTCGGCGTGTTGATGCATGTTTCAAGTTTGCCTGGCCCAGGCTCTAGCGGTTGCTTTGGCCAAGCGGCCCTTGAGTGGATCGATCTTCTTGCAGATCATCAAGTGAAGGTGTGGCAGGTTTTACCGCTTGCCCCAACCGATAACACAGGATCCCCTTACAGCTCCCCTAGCGGTTTTGCTCTTAATCCGCATTTTTTAGATCCCGATCAGCTGGAGCCCCAATCCGCTCTCGATCAAAGCTTTAGCCGCTGGTGCAAGCAGCAGCAGTTTTGGTTAAAAGATCATTGCCGCTTCATGGTGCTGCGCCGCCGTTTTGAGGGGGCCCCCTGGTGGCAGTGGCCTAAAGCTTATGGCGCTCGCCATAAAGCTGTAATTCAGCAACTAGACGAACAGGAGGCGCCACTGCTGCAGCAAGAGGCCCTTGAGCAGTGGCAGCTGCAGCTGCAATGGCAGGCATTGCGCAGCCACAGCCAAAAGCGCGGCGTGCAATTACTAGGTGATCTGCCTTTTTATGGCGCTCACGACAGCGCTGATGTGTGGAGTAAGCCGGGTTTATTTAGCCTCAATACCGATGGCAGCCTTGCTCAACAAAGTGGTGTACCGCCCGACTATTTTTCGGCCACCGGCCAGCTTTGGTCTACGCCTGTGTATCGCTGGAGCCGTCATCGTTTGAATGGCTACCGTTGGTGGGTGCGGCGGCTTGAAAGGCAGCTGGAGTTATTTGATTTGCTGCGGCTTGATCACTTCCGCGCTTTTGCCGGTTTTTGGAGTGTGCCTGGTGCCGATAGCACCGCTGAAGCTGGCGAATGGCTGCCTTCCCCTGGGAAAGCAATCCTGAAAAAGCTCAGCCGCCGTTGCGCCGGCCCCTTGCCGCTCGTGGCAGAGGATCTTGGTGTAATTACCCCTGACGTGGACGCTCTACGTGAAAGTTTTGATCTTCCTGGCATGAAGGTGTTGCAATTCGCCTTTGAGGCTGATCCAACTAATGCCTACTTACCTCAAAACTTTGGCACTGGTAGTTGGGTTGTTTATACCGGCACCCACGACAACGCCACAGCAAGGGGCTGGTGGCAGCAACAAT
>VFLB01000069.1 GCA_009914645.1 Synechococcaceae bacterium Bin_79_3 | reverse complement strand
GCGCTACCATCAATACCGTTATTGGTGCTGTATCCACCCAGTTGCAATCCACCTGAGGGCAATTGACTGCCGGGTTTAGCTGGGGCTAACCATTGAGGTGAATAGCTAATCTGCAATAACTGAACAAGCCCGAAACCACCTATGTTGCTTGGCTGATTAACACCTAAGGCTGTGGCGATTGGCATTGTGCTATCAAGATCAAATAGGCCGTAGCGCATAGAAAGATCGCGCCCTGGCTTTAATTCCACTACTCCCCCTATTGCCGCAAGGGGATTTACAGGCATGTCGTTAATTGAAAGATTTAGGGTATTATTGAGGCTCGAATGTATGTAGTAATCGTATATGGGGGAGTAAATAAAATCAGGATTAATTGAAAGTATCCCGCCTTTAATGCCAATTAGGCCATCGCCGCTGCTGCGACTAAGTGTTGCTTGAGTGAGCCAAAACCCACTCTCATGGGCCACTTGTTGCAAGGGGATATATGCACCAATTTCTGCATTGAGGTTTGGATTGCCATTGTAATAATTAACACTGGTATCAATACGCCAGTGATCTATTTCGCTCCAGACCTTTGTTGCTTTTTTGAGGCCGGAGCCGATCGCAATTGAACCAACAGTTTGTTGCATCCAATTTCTAGTTTGCTTTGTGCCACCACTGGGATTAAGCATTGGTTCTGCTTGTGTTTGCAGGCTAAATTGAATCCAATCAGGTAAATCTAAATTGTTTTGTAAGCTAAACCATGGAGCTGCTTGTTCTAAGGTTGGTGATTCATCTGCATATAGCTGAAGCTGAAAAAATGGATTTATAAGTAACATCATTCCCATTATTATTTGATTATGATAAATTTTCAACATCTTAACCAGAGACTGATCTCAATTTATTTTCAACTTACTTTAGTAGTTCTCCCACTGCTTGCAAGGAGCCTCTTGATCTTGCTGAAAGCGAATCCACGGTGTGATTGCTGAGTATCGTTGATTTAGAGGTATGCGGCCCAATGCAGTTTCAAGACATTATTCAAACCCTCAACCATTTCTGGGCTCAGCAGGGATGTTTGATCCTGCAGCCATACGACACTGAAAAAGGAGCGGGAACCATGAATCCTCATACGGTGTTACGAGCAATTGGTCCAGAACCTTGGGCGGTTGCTTATCCAGAACCTTGTAGAAGGCCAACTGATGGTCGTTATGGCGATAACCCAAATCGCGCTCAGCACTATTTTCAATATCAAGTATTGATCAAGCCATCGCCTAACGGTATTCAAGAAACCTATCTTGAATCCTTGGCTGCCCTTGGAATTAAAGCAGCAGAGCACGACATTCGTTTTGTTGAAGACAATTGGGAATCACCAACCCTGGGGGCTTGGGGGGTGGGTTGGGAGGTGTGGCTCGATGGTATGGAGGTTACCCAGTTCACTTATTTCCAGCAATGCGGTGGCATTGATTGCAGGCCGGTATCAATTGAAATCACCTATGGCCTTGAAAGATTGGCTATGTATCTGCAGGATGTGGAAAATTTATGGGATTTAAAATGGAATAATAAATATTCCTATGGTGATATTTGGTTGCCATTTGAAAAAGGTAATTGCACCTATAACTTTGAAGCATCAAATCCGGAACGCCTGAAGCAATTGTTTGAAATTTATGAAGCAGAGGCTAAGGATTTATGCGAAAGATCATTGCCTGCCCCCGCTTTAGATTGGGTGCTCAAATGCAGCCATACATTTAACTTACTAGAGGCGAGAGGAGTAATTTCGGTAACAGAACGCACCGCCATCATTGCCCGCATCAGGCATCTGGCAAAACAGGTAGCGGAGGCTTGGTTAACGGAGCGGGAAGCTTTGGGCTTCCCCCTGCTCCAAAGGTAAAACCGGCACTGCCGGTGCATCTGTGGTGTTGCTGCATAAATCCAAAACAATGCGGGCTGGAACGGTTCCACCACTTGGGATTTTCCACGCTTCCCACTGCCCATCAATGCGCCAGGTTTGCCTCAAGGTGTCGCATTGAACCGCCACTGCTGTTGCTAAAGAACGGATATTTCCAAGCTCTGCCCGATTTGGTTTTACTAAAGTAATTCGTACTCCGCCTGCATGGAGGCGCCATCCTTTCCAATCCACTGCGGTATTGCCATACCATCTCCAGCCACTCGGATCGATAAGTAATTGTTGAGCCCGATCTCTTCGTTCAGCGGCACTAAGTAATAACGCTGCACTCGCAGCTCCGGTTGTTAATTCAGGGGGGAAAACCTGTGTTTGATTAATTATGCCTGTGGGTAATTTTAATATCGTCCCAATTGCTAAGCGTTCTGCAATTACAGTGGGGTTTAATTTTATTAATGCGGCTAAAGAAATACCTTGCTTGCGGGATATAGCCTCCAATGTGTCGCCAGCCTGCACGATAATAGTGGGATTTGTTGTTAACGGCTGAGCCCATATCATTGAAATCGGACTAAACGTGAGCGCCAGTAGGGCCAAGCGGGCCAAAGGAATCATTTTTTTTACTTAATAGACTGCAATTTATCGGTTGCATCGCTGTCGTCTAGGGGGGGAACCTTCTAAAACGGCCGCTGCAATGGATAAATGGTTTTTTCGCGGCTTTCAAAACCGTTGCAACGCAAATGGGGATTGGCGTTGCTGATGTTTTTGCTAGTGATTGCCTGGTTGCAGTGGCGCTGGCCAAGGCCGGGTCTGTTGGATCCTGTTTGGCAAGTTGAGGCCCCTCAGATAACGCTAAAGGGGAGATTAGGTGCGCGCGTGCAGAAATTGAGCCCGAGTGGATGCAGGTCTCTTTTGCTGCTCGATTTGCCCCATAGCGGCCGTAGCGATCTGATCCTGCCCAATTGTGGCCCGTGGCAAGAGGGTTGGCGGGTGCAGGTGCAAGGTCGATTGCAAAAACCAAGCTCTGCAGTTCACCCTTTGCTTGGTGATGGCGGCCAAAGGATGGCGCGACAAGGAATATTTAGCCGTTTAGTTGTAACCCGTTTGCAGGTATTAGATACACAACAACCTGCCATATTGCGGCTGCGTCAACATCTAAGTAAAAAATTCCAACAGGCTGCAGGGCCAGAGGCAGGCCCTTTGTTAGCGGCATTGTTAATGGGTAGTGCTGTTGTGGATCTACCAGAACAACTTCAACAACAATTTCGGGCGGCAGGGCTTAGCCACGCCTTAGCGGCAAGTGGATTTCATCTCACTGTATTACTGGGTTTAGTGATGGCTTTAGTGCGTGGCAAAAGTGCATCCCTACAGCTAACGGCAGGCTTAGGGGCAATGGCTTTATTTCTCTTACTGGCGGGTCCGCAACCTTCGGTATTGAGGGCTTTGCTTATGGGGGCCGCGGCATTAGTGATTAAAACAAATGAAGAACGCAGTAAACCGCTGGGCCTACTGGTGTTTAGTTTGTTTCTTTTACTGCTATGGCAGCCAGCATGGTTATGGGACGTGGGTTTTCAGCTCAGCGCATCTGCTACCGCTGGTTTAATCCTCACGGCTCCGAGATTGGAAAAGCATTGCCATGCGCTGATTGCGGTGCCATTAGCAGCATGGTTATGGACCTTACCTCTGCAACTTTTGCATTTTGGTGTGGTTCCTATTTATGCCGTGCCAGCGAATTTGCTTGCTAGTCCGCTTATATCAGTGTTAACACTTGGATCGATGGCAAGCGCAGTGGTGGCTTTAGTGCTCCCTCCTTTACTTGCACCATTGGTATGGCTTTTACAAATTCCAATTTATGGCCTGTTGTTATTAGTGAAAATAGCCGCTCAATTGCCTCTTGCATTATTATTTACCGGGCGTATTACGCCATTGTTGGTTTTAGTTTTTAGTTTTGGTTTATTACCTTGGCTGTTACCACTACATCGTTGGCGCTTTTACGGCTTAACGGCGATGGTTGTTGCCTGCATTTGGCAACTGTATGGTTTGCTGCAAGATCAGCTTTTATTAGTTCATCAAGCCTCCGGCAGTTTATTAATTGCTAGACATCAAGCAAGGGCTGCATTAATAACAACTGATGCTAGTGGATACAGTTGTTTAAGGGCAAAGCGTTTACAGCAAGGATTAGGGATTGCTCGTTTGGATTGGTTGGTGTTGTTAGATCCTGTTGCCTCCGATGCAATTTCATGCTGGAAGCAGCTCAGCGGATTAGTGCAAACAATGCCACAAGGATTAGTGCGCAGTGATGGATTGAGTTTTCAGAGCATGCCGGATTCACCAGGAGCCGGAATTCTGCAGCTTGGTTTAAAACGCTGGGGAATTTTTCCACAGCCAATAATTAATAGCGACGCAGTACCACCCCAGCTTGATGGAATCTGGCTAGGTAGATCTCCAAATGCACGGGAGCTGATCCCAATAAAAGCAAAAGCAGTATGGGTAAGCGGGATGAAGCGCAATAACGCTGTATCCACCCAAAGCAACTGGCAATTTTCCGGGGAACGGGGCTCGCTAAGCTGGTGATGTTCAGAAGTTCTGAACTATGGAGAGGTGGCTGAGTGGTCGAAAGCGAACGATTCGAAATCGTTTGAAGTGAAAGCTTCCGTGGGTTCGAATCCCACCCTCTCCGTTAGTAAAAGGTATTGGGTGGTTCCAGAAGGACTCAGACCTACTGCTAAAACTAGCTTTACTTCTTCCAGAAGTTCCAAGAAGTTACCCAAAGTTTCATTAAGTTCTCCCATTGTGCTGTTGGAAGTGTTGCTGGAATTTTTGCTAGTGTTGTTGGATGAAAAGCGTGTTGTTGGATTGCTGAAATGTCCCTCTCCGACTCACAAGTCCGCGCTCTAGCCGCAGGTAAGACCAGGCAAAGCAAATCGGTAGGAAATGCTCTGATCCTGGTGATTGAACCCCTCAATAAAGGAGGTGGTAAGTCCTTTGAGGGACGCATGCGTTTCCCTTCTGGGCGACAGGGAAAGCAAGTGCCGGTAAGAATTGGTCCGTATGGCAAGGGAGTTGGGCACTGGTCATTAAAGGAAGCACGGGATGAATGGGAACGAATCAGGTGTTGGAGCAAGCAATCAGGCTTGGACCCACGGGAGTTAAAGCGGCAAGAGCAGCAACCAGCTGTCCAACAACACACAGGACCAACACTCGAGCAAGCAGCAGAGGCTTTCCTTGAGCGTTCAACTGCCAGGGAAGTAACTAAGAAGGGTTATCGCAATATGCTGTGGAACCAGGT
>VFLB01000298.1 GCA_009914645.1 Synechococcaceae bacterium Bin_79_3 | reverse complement strand
CTGGAGCCCGCAGTGTTGCTTCTGATCTGTGGAATGCGTGCAAAGATCCTGAACATCCAAAACGCAATCTCAGCTGGGTATTGCAATGCAGTTTTCTACCAGCGGCAGTAGCGGGTTCATTCGCTGATAGCCGCATAAGCCGTGTGGTGGCGGTAAGTCCGCCGCAGGCTTTGGTTTTTGCTGCCGGTATTTCAGATTTAAAGCTGCCGGTTTTAGTAATATCAGGTAGCAGCGATCTGGTGGTACCCCCTAAGCCAGAGGCTTTAATTCCATTTTCCCAATATCCAAAAAATGGCAGCCAGCTTGTGATAGCCGAGCGGGGTACCCATTTCAATTTGCCAGCGGGGGCAGATTCAAATGGCGGTCCGTTGCGGGCTTTGCTGCTCCAATGGCTCATTGCAAAACCATTTGATACAAGCACTGGCATCACAGACCCGGCTAGTTTGCAATTACGGCTTGGCGGCGGAACTTAGAAATGAGGTTGGGAATGGGATTTGCCAGTTTGATTGCCTATGCCACTACTGGTGATCCAGGCGCTCTGCCTTTTGGTCTTGATATGGTTAATTTACAAAATAGTGCATTGCTTTATCTTGGTTTATCTGGGCTTGTTTTTATTATAATTTGGATACTTGGCTTTAGAAAGGTTAATTAGTTTCAAGTATTAAATCTAATTGTTTTTCAGCCGCTTCTTCATTAATAAAGCCATAAGCTTGAAATAAGGCTGGATCTTGATGGCTAATTTGTTGCGTACCATTAATTTGCACCACTTCAAAACCTGCTTCAGCCATACGGCGCATCAACTTTGCTGCTTCTTCAAAGCGGGCTGCCATCGCCGCTAAACTACTGCAATCTTTGGTTAAACCTTTTTCTTTCCAGGTGAAATAAGGCATTCGTTTTATGGCCTCAGCACTAAACCAAGCAGCACTAATATCAAACTAACACCCCAAAAACTAACCACCACCTGGAGTTCAGGCCAACCCCCTTCTTCAAAATGGTGGTGTAAAGGAGCCATGCGAAATAAGCGATGCCCTTTACCATCACTGCCTTTTGTTGCCTTAAATACCCACACCTGCAAAATTACAGATATCGATTCAGCAAGCAACACTCCACCCATTAGTAACAAAGGCCAAAGGCTGTTTGAAAGCAATGCGATTGCACTAAGGGCTGCCCCCATCGCTAACGAACCCGTATCTCCCATGAATACTTGGGCCGGATTGCGGTTATGTAATAAAAAGCCGAGCCAGGCTCCTGCTAGTGCAGCGCAAAACCCTGCAAGGGCTGGATCACCACTGTTGCCCCGCAGCATCAGCTGCAGCCCTAAACCCATAAATACAATCGCCCCTACGCCAGCTGCTAAACCATCAAGGCCATCGGTGAGATTTGTGGCATTACTTTCAGCTAAAAATACAAATAAGGCCAGGGGCCAAATCAATAACCCAAGTGGTAACCACCAACCAAAAGGCAGGGCGATGCTGGATGGGATTGCTCCATGCAGCGCGGCCCAAAGTAAAAATAAGCCAGCGGCTAGGGCCTGAAGTAACAACTTGCCTTTGGCGCTTAGGCCTTTATTTGTTTGTTTTGTGAGGCTGCGCCAATCATCTACACCGCCAATTACTAAAAAAGCGAGCGTTACAAGCGCCACAGGTATTAGGCGTTGATCTCCAGGGCTTACCAAGCCCCCCACTAAAACTCCGCAAGGCACTAGTAATAAACCACCCATGGTGGGTGTACCGGATTTGCTGTGGTGCGATTGGGGACCCTCTTGGCGGATCACTTGCTCCATCTTTAAAGCTTTTAGCTTTGGAATTCCCCAACAACACACCAACCAACTAAGAGCAAAGGCCAGCAATAAGGGGCTGCTGAGTTGAAATGCGCCTTGGTAAAGATCAAGGCCAGCAGCCAGCAACAGCAGCAGTGCGATCAAACCCCACGCCCAAAACCTGCCAGAGCCAGGGAAATTTTGGGCGGGCTTACAGCTGTAGCTGGAATCAATCACCTTGAGCTCAGTCTTCCCAATTCTCTTCTTGGCTTTCTTCTGGTTGGGAGTAATCCTCTTTCTCACCCATCAAGGCGGAGAGTTCTTCTTCTTCCACTGTTGCTAGATCAGCACTTGCTGTTTCTTCTTCTGCCACCAAGCGGCCGCTACTTTCAAGCCAGCTAAGTAGATCGGGTTCATCTCGCAGTGGCAATACCGGCGCTGGAGCGCTGCGGTCGTAGCGAGTGAGAGAAGGGTTGAAGCTATCTAGCTTGGTCAACGCTGTGTTATCCAAACGCTCTGTTCACTGGAGTTTTAACCTTAGCCCATGCCATCAAAACTGATTCAACTACTGATTGCCTGGGGTGGAGCCCTGTTGGGATCTGGGTTGCTGGTTTACGCCGGCAGCACAAGGTTGCAATTGCCCCAGAACTTGCTTTTTATTTGGGCTCTTTTGCTGGTGTTACCGATCGCAATGGGGTTGTGGATTGCTTCCCGCTGGCAGGCCACATCCGAGAATCTCTAAGACACAACTGAATCACTTCATATGGCACGGGCAAACAAGGTGGTACTTGCCTATTCAGGTGGGGTTGATACCAGCGTTTGTATTCCCTACTTAAAAAATGAATGGGGCGTTGCAGAGGTGATCACCTTCGCGGCTGATCTTGGCCAGGGGGATGAACTGGAGCCAATTCGCCAAAAAGCGCTGGATTCTGGCGCTTCTAAATCGATTGTTGATGATCTGATCGAGCCATTTATTAGCGAATTTGCTTTCCCCGCCATTAGGGCTAATGGACTTTATGAGGGTCGTTATCCCCTCTCAACGGCTTTGGCTCGCCCCTTAATTGCAAGGCGGCTGGTGGAAATTGCGCGGGAATTGGGAGCTGATGCCGTAGCCCATGGCTGCACCGGAAAAGGTAACGACCAGGTGCGTTTTGATGTGGCAATCGGTGCGTTAGCGCCAGAGCTCAAGGTGCTTACGCCGGCGCGGGAATGGGGCATGAGCCGTGAAGAAACCATTGCCTACGGCGAACGCTGCGGTATTCCAGCTCCGGTAAGCAAAAAATCTCCCTATTCCATCGATCTAAATCTGTTGGGTCGCTCGATTGAAGCTGGCCCCCTGGAAGATCCAGATGTGGAACCCCCAGAGGAGGTTTTTGCCATGACCAGTTCGATAGAAGCTGCCCCGGCAAATCCTGAAATTGTGGAAATAAGTTTTGAGCAAGGCAATCCTGTTGCGATAAATGGCATTGAATTGGATCCAGTAAGTGTGATTCGCAAGGCCAATGCCCTTGCAGGCAACCATGGTTTTGGCCGCCTAGATATGGTTGAAAACCGAGTAGTGGGGATTAAAAGCAGAGAAATTTATGAAACCCCTGGGCTGCTGCTTTTGATTCGCGCCCATCAAGAATTAGAGAGCCTCACCTTGGCGGCTGATGTATTGCG
>VFLB01000193.1 GCA_009914645.1 Synechococcaceae bacterium Bin_79_3 | reverse complement strand
GGTTCGGTGCCGGCAAGCAATCGTTTGATATTGCTGCGATGCCGCCAAATCACCATTGCAGCGGTAAGAAAACCAAGCCCCATATACGTGGGGGTATTGCCGTAGCCCGCGGCCCAAAGCAATGGTGGCAAACCAAGCGCTGCAATCACACTTGATAAAGACACAATTCGGCTGCAACTAAGCACCAAAAGGAAAATCCCAAAACAAGCAAAACCCACAGCAGGCACCAGCCCCAGCAACATGCCAAGGCCTGTTGCCACAGCTTTACCTCCTTTGCCCTTGAGCCATATGGGCCAGATGTGTCCAGCAAGGGCGAGTACACCTGCAGCCACAAGCCAGCTATGGGCATTGCTACCCATAAATTGTTTTGCCAGCAAAACTGCCGCTGTGCCTTTGAACACATCCACGAGGAACACCAGCAAAGCGGCGGTTTTACCAACGTGTCGCAATACATTTGTGGCACCGGTGGATCCTGAACCTTGTAGACGGATATCGATGCCAGCAAACCAGCGACCGGCAAGGTAGCCGCTTGGGATTGAACCCAGCAGATAAGCCAGGAGAGGTAATAGGAATTGACTGCTGATTGAATTACTAATCACAGCAAATCCTCTTGATAATTAAATTCTTGAGGATCGCCTGCAAATACCAGCCAGAGTGGGAATTGCAAAATTGGTATTGCCACGGTGGCCTCCGCTGCATCCACCACGATGAACGGCAGTTCACCCTTCTCCTCTAAGCGATCAGCCCGTTCCACCAGCGCTTCGTGGCGTTCAAATAGCACTACACCACTATTGGGGCCGAAATCCTCACGGGTGAGGCCAAGGCAATCCTGTAAGCCCCGGCGCCAATCACCGAGTCGTTCAGGTTCACCTGCCAGCACAAGGGTTTGAAAGCGTTCCCCGTAAAGTTCACCAAGAATTGCAATTGCAGCAGCTGCTACCAGCACATTGCGGTTGCGGCTGCCACCACTGGGTTGGGCTCCTCTACCCCCCTGATCAAGAAACCAGCGTTGTAGCAATTCCCTTGAATTTTCATCAAGGCTGCGGCGCAGTTGCCATGGCTCCGCATAAAAATCGGGATTTTCACTAAAGCTGGTGAGCCGATCAAGTATTAAATCGGCATCGTTGCTGAAAATGCCGATAGCTGTGCTTGGAACAACTTCTGGCGGCTGGTTAGCTGGATTAGGGCTTGCAAAATCAAGGGGGGAAGGTTGAACCGTAAGAGTTTCAGGAATCAAAGGCAGTTGTTCCACACTGCGGGCTAGATCCTGAAGTGCCCCGGTGAGATAGTCCTGAAAGCCCTTAACTCTGCGGCTCAATCCATCGGCATTACCAACAAAATGGCTGTTTATCTCTAGTTGCAGCTGGGTTTTTCGGCTTTCCAAAGCGGTGATTTCCGCTTGCAGCTCGATTCGTTTCTGCTGCAGCTCCTGGAGCGCTAATTGCTGCCAAGACTCATCCACAACGTTGAATTTAACTAGAGGCAGTGTGGCACCAACTGTAAATTTGTATTCAGGAATACAAAAGTTTTTCTGCAATCAAAGCCGGTTTGCTGGGTTGTTGCTCTAAAACGGATAGGTAATTAGGAGCGTTCTATTGAGTCCAGTTGTAACTCTTGCCGTTAAGCGATTGATTCGCAAGCGGCTCAGCCGTGCAGTGGGAGCCCAAGTGGAATTAGTGAGTTTGCAAGCGGCAACTGGCGTTGGCAATTTCAACGGTTTTCTCACCGCCCAGGGCAAACTGGCGCGTTTCTGCTTTACAGCTGGTGGGGAGAGGCTTCAACTACTTCCGCAATATCAACTTTTCCGCTGGGACCGATCCGTTGCTTGAGTTCACTTTGTAATTGATCAGCATTAAAAAGCATTGGTAAAAAATGAATACTATGTATTTCACGAAAATAAAATAAAACCGGAAAACGAGGCCAAAAAATCTGCCAGTATTGCCATTCTTTGTAGGGAAAACGCTTAAGTTCAATTGCTGGTGCGCCCCAGCTTTTGCGGGTAACAAGTAAGGCATCTGCGCTAAATGTTAGTTGCAAGATAGCTGTTTGGATATACAAAAAAATGCTAAAAATAGCTAGTACTAAACCAACAGGAAAATAGATAATGCCAGATGCTATCGATACAATTAACACGCCAGTTGCTACCCATGCTCGGGGCGAAATTGTGAAATTGCTGCTGTTATTTTCTGTGTCAGCCATTGTGCAAAAAAGCTTGTTCAACCAAAGAGTAGTTGGGTAAGCACAACGTCTGTAATTGCAGTTACCACTAAAATCATTACCACTGCTCCGGTTGTACTGGTGCCCACCTCTTTTGGGCCGCCGCGGGTTGTGAGGCCCCAGCCACAGGAGATGATTGAAATTATTAAGCCAAATGCTGTTGCTTTTATCAACATTCCGATCACATCACTTGGATCCATCCAGCTGCGAACAGAATTCCAGAACACATTTGGTGGGATGCGATAGAGAAGTGTGCTGCTGAATTGCCCAGAAAAAAGACCAACCGCAAAAAACAGTAAGCATTGCACTGGCGACATAACTAATAAAGCTAAAACCCTTGGCACCACTAGGAATTCCACAGGGTCTGTGCGTAGCATTGTTATGGCATCGATCTGTTCCGTTACCTTCATGGTGCCAAGGGAAGCGGCATAGGCGGTAGCTACCTTCCCTGTAATTAATGTGGCGGTAAGCAATGGGGCTATT
>VFLB01000135.1 GCA_009914645.1 Synechococcaceae bacterium Bin_79_3 | reverse complement strand
CTATCGCCACATCACCTACGCCGAATGGGTGGCCCGCTGGCCCCAATGGAACGACCGCATTGCCGCTATGGGCACAGCTGCTTCAACGCGACTTAAGCCCAAGTGGCAAAAACGCTGCACGGTGGTGGGAGATTTAATGGCGGATTTATCCCATAACGCCCGCAATGAAACAGGGCTTGCGGCTGGAGAATGGGTGGCCCTGCTGCCGGGCTCAAAAGGAGCAAAATTACAGCTCGGAGTGCCTTTTATGCTGCGCTGCGCAGAGATCCTGCATCAACTGCGGCCCCAAGTGCGTTTTTTATTAGCGGTGGCACCAACTACTTCTGCAGCAGAGATTATTAAATATGGAGATCTAAACAATCCCCTACAGCGTTTTTATGGAGGCAGCACACCGCATTTGAGCAATGAAAGTGAAAGTGAAAGTGGGAAGCGTTGCTTGATAACAGGGAGCGGCCTTGAAATAATGCTGGTTGAAGACCAACCGGCCCACAATGTCTTAAGCCAATGCAATCTTGCCTTAACAACTGTTGGAGCAAACACCGCTGAGCTAGGCGCCTTGGGCGTGCCAATGCTTGTGCTGGTTCCAACTCAACACCTACACGTGATGCAGGCTTGGGATGGTTGGCTTGGTTTATTGGCGCGCTTGCCACTATTGCGATGGTTACTGGGAATAGCGCTCACGGCATGGCGTATGCGAAATAGAGGCTTCCTTGCTTGGCCAAATATCAGCGCCGGCCGGTTAGTAGTGCCAGAACGGGTAGGCACGATCACTCCAGAAGAGATTGGAGCTGAAGCCGCCCAATGGCTAGAAAACCCTAAACGCCTCGAGGCGATGGCTGAGGAGCTCCGGCATTTAAGGGGAAAACCAGGAGCGGTGGCGCAGCTGGCGGGGTTGGTAGATGAATTACTACCCACAAATTACAAAACAATTGCTTAAATTAGAGAACTAAACCTTTGCAATTTGATAGGCCATGCAACTGAGCCAAGAGGAATGGAAAGCAAAGCTCACAGCTGAGCAGTATCAAGTAGCTAGAGAAGGGGGAACTGAACGGGCCTTCTCAGGTGTTTATTGGAATAACAAAGAGAACGGAATATACCGTTGCATCTGCTGCGATAAAGAACTTTTTAAATCTGATGCAAAATTTGAATCCGGCACCGGCTGGCCAAGTTTCTGGCAAGGGGTAGATCCAACTGCGATCAGCGTTCATACAGATCAAAGCCACGGCATGCAACGCACTGAAATTCGATGTGCAAACTGCGATGCACATTTAGGCCATGTTTTTAAAGACGGCCCTGCTCCAACGGGTGAACGTTATTGTGTAAATTCTGCATCTTTAAACTTTCAGAAAATTTAGGCGTTAAGCCCAGGGATCCTCATCTATCGGATCAGATATTGGTTCTAACATTTCGCGCCTGATCTCAACGGGTTCAACGTCTACATCTAGGGGCTGCCTTCTACTTTCATAATTGTCGAACTTATTATATTTGCCATAATTACGATTTGAATTCTGTTCAGCAACATCTTCATCTAAATATCTGCGCTGCTGCAATTGTTCCCTACGTTGCGCCCGTTGTTCTAATTCTACATATTCGTAATCAGGATCATAATTTGAATTTGATCCTTGGTTGTATTTTTGATCGGAATTGCGATTTATTTTCTGGCTTGAACCGTATTCGCCACGCTCCTCAGTTGATGCAGATGAAGCAAAGCGTTCAGATTTATTTGCTTGCAGGCGCAGCTGTTCCTGATCAGTTATCTGGGCCGCAGGCAATTGGTTTTCCACCGGCACCATATTAAGGCGATAGCGCTCCCTCTCCTCCCGCTCTAAGTTGCCACCACCGATACCCAGTTTTTCAAGCAAGCCACTACTTAATTGCTTTAACTTTTCTTCTGCACCTTCATAAACAATTATTCGATCAGGGCCAGAACTTACAATTTCTTCAACGGTTAGTTCCCAGGTACTAAGGATTCCCTCCCCCAGCAAAGGAACCCCTATGGCTCCCATCACCAAAGTGGTGAGTTCGCCAGTTTCGATATCAAAGCTAAATCCCAATACGCGGCCTAATTGTTCACCGGATTCAGATATAACCTGCGAATTAATAACCCTGCTAAAGCGTTCAGGATTAAATTTCTCAGTAAGAGAATCAACAGAATCCACCAAGATCACATCGCCCACTTGGCGAATTTGCTCAAGGGGCATCCAACGAGGTAACCCCGGCAGAAATCGGGTAAGCGGGTTATCGCGCAAACCAAGGGCGACCACCTCGCGGCGATCAATGTCAACCATCACTTCACCCACAACGCCGAGGCGGCGGCCGGTGTCGCGGGTGATCACTTGAGTTCCCATCAATTCAGATCGCAACCAGAGGCGATCAGATGGAACAGGATTGGAATCGGAGGGTGGCGGCGCCTGCAAGGGCTCTGTTGGTAATCGAGTCATTGTGGCGCAGGATTGGCCATCAGGCTGCAGAGGGTAAACCCACCACCTGGGTATGGGCGCCGCGGGCTTGGGTTACCCCGATGGTGCGAGTGCTTGCGGCAATCATTGGGCGGCGATGACTCACCACTAGGAACTGGGCTGCATCTGCTTGGGTGGAAATCAAGCTGGCAAGTCTTTCTACATTCACACCATCAAGAAAACTGTCCACTTCATCGAGTGCATAGAAAGGGGATGGGCGAAACCGCTGCAGCGCAAACAAAAAGCTAAGGGCAGTGAGAGATTTTTCACCACCAGACATAGAAGCCAAGCGCCTCACCGTTTTGCCTTTGGGATGGGCCACCAGGGTGAGGCCTCCCTCCAAGGGATCTGCCTCGTTTTCAAGTTGCAGCTGCCCTTCCCCCTCTGAAAGACCTGCAAAAATTTCACGGAAATGACCATCTACTGCTCGAAAAGCCTCCATAAACGCCTCTTGCCTCAAGGTGGCAACAGTTTCAACCCGCAGCAACAATTCCAAGCGTTCACTAGCGAGCACAGCCAGGCGCTCCGCCAATTCAGCCAGCCGCGCCTCAAGTTGCTCTAGTTCCTCGAGGGCAAGCATGTTTACCGGTTCAAGAGCCTCCATGCGTTGCTGCACCACCTTCAGCTGTTCCTGCAAAGCCTCAAGACCCGCATGCCGCAGCTCCTCAGGTATCTCTGGCAGCGGATCAGGTAGTGCCAGCTCCAATTGATTTAGGCGCAAACTGAGATTGCGCTGTTCTTCCAGCAGCGCTTGAAGTTTTTCGGCCAAGCGTTGCAATTCCCATTGATGTTGTTGTTGTTTTTGGCGTAAACCCGCTAGCTGGGCTTCTGCTTGATCGCGAGCGCGGCGTTGTTCACCAAAACGGGTTTGTAATTCCTGCTGCTCACTTTCAAAGGCCAAGCGCCGGGTTTGATCCACAAGCTGCTGCTGGCGCAACCCCTGCACCTCGGAGCTAAGCGCTGCTGCTGCCTCTTGGATGCGCTGCTCGTTCGTCACTAGAGCTTCTAGCTGGCTTTGCAGCCTTGCCAGCTGGAGGCTGGATTCCCTCTGACGTGCTTCCAAGCCGTCTTTCTGCTCCCTCGCAATACGCAGAGAATTGTCGGCCTGCTCCAATTCCTGCTGCAAAACACGCCAACGGGCGCCGTCTTGTTGATCACCGGCGTTGGCTTCTGCTGCTTCGATTGCTGCTCTTTCCTTCTCTAATGGCGCCTTGATGCTGCTTAGTTGCAGCAGCCGCTCAGCGTCTTTATTAATTGCTGAGCGCAATTGCAATAGGCGTTGTTGCAGCTGATTTTCGCGGCTCAATTGGGGACCATGGGATCTTTTTGCGGCTGCCAATTCCGCCTCCAAGGCCGCCTGTTGGGAGCGTTGATTAGCAAGGGAGGTTTGCAGCAATTCCAGGTTTGCCGTTAACTCCTGCTCCTTCCGCCTTGATGCCAAAAGGGTTTCGCCAAGTTCAAGCAAACGGCGGCGCAATGGTTCCGCTTCATCACCTTCACTTGCACGTCCGAAACTGAGGCCGCCACTGCGCTGCTGCTGGCTGCCTCCGGTGATTGCACCACTGCGTTCAAGCAGTTCACCTTCGAGAGTAACGATGCGGCTGCGGCCCAACTCGCGGCGGGCTGATTCAAGGTCTTTGTAAACAAGCGTTTCACCAAATACGTAGCGAAACACCTCGCTATAAACAGGTTCAAAACGCAGCAACTCGAGGGCTCTGCCAAGGCAACCAGCACTTGCAGCGATCGGGTTTGCCCTCTCAAGGGCACTGGAACTAAAACTCGAATTGGAGTTACTACGAATTTTATTTAAAGGTAGAAAAGTAAGCCTGCCGGCTCGTTTTTGTTTGAGCAGTTCAATTGCCCTGGCAGCGATGCGATCGTCGTTTACCACCACCTGGCTCAGGCGGCCCCCCGCAGCCACCTCAAGGGCGAGGCGAAATTGCTCTTCCACCTCACCTAGCTGAGCAATGGAACCGTGAATGCCCTCTAGGCCAGCTTCCAGTAGCACCCGCAGGGCGCCGGTGCCGCGGCTTTCTTGCAGGGTTTCGCGGCGACTGTCTTGGCGAGCGATCTCCCGCTCAAGTTGCTGCTGTTCCTGCTCCAATCGCTGGCGGGTACGTTGCTGCAGCGAAAGGGCTTCAGCGAGGCTCTGGGTGCTGTTGCGTTGTTTTTCTGCTTCTTGCAAAAGCTGCTCAAGTTGTTTTTGCAGCAGCTCAAGTTGTTGTTTTGCAACATCACTACCTTGTTGTTCCTGCCCGAGTTGCTGCTCTTGTTCGAGCAATCTTTCTCGATCTTGGCGGCAACGTTCATCCAGCTGTAACTGCTCAGATTGCAGCGGGGCTAACTCAGCCTGCAGCTCTTGGCGGCGGCGGCTGAGCTGCTGCTGCTCCTCTAGCCAACTGCCGGATCTACCCGCCACCTCCCCCAAACGGCGCCGGGAAAGTTCCACCGCCGCCTCGGCATTAAGACAATCGGCCTGAGCTTGCAGGCGTTCTTGGCCTTGATCAGCAGCTTCCAGCTGGCGCTTTTGATCTAGCAATCCGCCACGTTCTTGTAGCAGTTGATGGCGTTGCTGCTGAATCTGGCTGGATTCCTGTTGATGCCTCTCAACACGCCGTTGCCTTTCCCTGCCAGAGGCATCTAATTCAGCTAGTTGGCCTTGCACCGCCAATAATTGATCTTCGCCGAGGGATTTCACCTCCAGTTGTAATTTTTCGAGCCCTATTACGGCAGCTGCAATTTCTATTTCTCCGGTCTGAATTGCATCCCGCTCTTTGATCTCACATTGTTGTATTTGGGAATGTTGCTGCTCGAGCTTTTGCAATTGAAGGCGGGAATGCTCCACCTGCAGCACCTGTTCTTGCTGCCTTCCAAGTTGCAACTTAAGGCGCAGTTCTTGGTATAAACGGGCCCTTTGGCAATCCCGCTCAAGGCGGTTGCGGGAGGCTTGAAGTTCACCTTCAACAATGCGGCAACGCTCTTCACGCTCCTGCACCTCTTCAAGCTTGCTGCGGGCCTGATCGATGCGGCTATCAAAGAGAGCAACACCTGCCAATTCGTCGATTATGCCGCGGCGATCTTTTGCACCCATCGACACAATTCGGGTTACATCTCCCTGCATCACTACATTGCTGCCATCGGGATCCACCCGTAAACGCCGCAGCTGGGTTTGCAGTTGCTGCAGGTTGCAACTAACGCCATCGGCGCTGTAACTACTGCTGTATGTACCGCCGGCTGCCACCCGCAAGCGACGAGTAACAGTCCATTCCTTTTGGCCAGGCTTAATCCAAGCACCTTCACTAGGGGCCTCAAGGCCTGCTTCCGCCTCATCCGGCTGCCAATCCTGGAGATCAAAGCGCACAGAAACCGACGCTTCTGCCGCTTTGCCTTCGCGTATTACACCGTTATTTATCAAATCCGGCAGCCGTTCTGCCCGCATACCACGGCTATTTGCTAAGCCAAGGCAAAAAAGGATTCCATCTAAAATATTGCTCTTACCCGATCCATTAGGCCCGGTTACCACAGTGAAACCGGTATTAAGCGGAAGGGTTACCGAACCGCCAAAAGATTTAAAATGAGTGAGGCTTACCTGATTGATATATACCAACAGGACAGCGGCGGCTTTGCCCCGAAACTGAATTATATTCACGCTAGCAAACCTCTTCAACTGCACAAGGGGCACTAGCCAATGCTGCCAAGTGGCGCCAAGCCGGATAGGTTGCTTTCAACAATTGCGAATTGATATGGACAGTTCCAACCCAGTAACTGCTGTAGGCCAAGTGGGAGAACTTTTTCGGGAACGGTTTGCTGAATTGCTACCAGCGATTCAAAAACAATGGCCGCAGCTCACCCACGACACCCTCTCCAGCACTCGTGGCAGTTTGGATGAAGTGGTGTTGCTGATTTCAAACCAAACCGGACGCACCGCCAGCGTTATCCAGGCACAACTTTTGGAATTTATGGAGGTGGCCGGGGAGCAGGGCCGTCGTATTGGCGACAGTTTGCAACCACTGGAAGAACAGTTGGAGCAGCTGCTGGATGATCTAAACGCCAACTTGCGGCCAAAGCTTGAACAACCTGTGCGGGAAAGACCTTTATTAGCCCTTGGCATTGCGGCAGGCGTTGGTCTTCTTGCTGGCTTGCTTCTAAGTAGCCGCAGGCGCTAGGGGTATGGCCAGTTCCACCCCCCGCAGCACCAGCTCAAAATTTGCTTCTTTAGTTACATCGGTTTTTGATCTACATGTGCGCATTGCCCTGCAGGAGGCAGATCGCGAAAAACGCCGCCTGATCGTGGGAGGACTCGTTATAACTACGGCCTTAGTACTGCTGAGCGGTGCACTTTTGGTGGGCCATGGCGCTTTGGCTTTATGGCTTGTGCAGAGCTGGAAACTTTCCTGGTTAGCCGCCTTTTTGATCATTGGGGCAGCTGATCTGCTGCTGGCTGGCTTACTTCTGCGCATTGGCGGACAACTGCTGAAGGGGCCCTATCTGCCCCAAACCACTGCTGGAATAAGCCGCACCACCCGCACCCTTCTGGGGCGTTAGCGAATCTGGTAGTGCAACCAGCGGCAATCGATACCGCCATTACTTATAGGTATGCGGCGGCTGGCTTTTAAGCGCATTGGCGCTGTGCTGGCTGGATTTCCACTTAACAACCAGAGCTGCCAGCCACTGCAACGCTGCTTCAACATTTGGCCCAGATCAAAAAATAGTTGTTCCAGATTTTCATCTTTACCTAAACGCACGCCATAGGGGGGATTGCACACCAAAACGCCAGGTTGCTGTGGGGGTTGAAAATCGCGAAAATCACCTTTTTGTAATTGCAGCCATGGCGCCACTCCTGCAGCTGTTGCATTAGTGCAAGCCTGCTCGAACACCTCATGATCACGTTCAATGCCGTAGATGGGGGCAAGCGGGCGACCATCACTGAGCTCATTACGGGCCAAACCAGTGGCTGCCTCCAGCTCAGCACTCCATAGCCCTGGATCAAAATCAGGCCAGCGCTGCAACGCAAACAAGCGCCCTTGCCCCACCCCTGGCGAGCGAGCGAGGGCCATGGCAGCTGCTTCTATCAATAAAGTGCCAGAACCGCAAAGCGGATCCACCAAGGGCAAAGAACCATCCCAGCCGGTGAGAGCAATCAAACCAGCCGCCAGATTTTCTTTTAAAGGAGCTAAGCCCATGGCGGGCCGATAACCACGGCGATGCAAACTTTCGCCACTGCCATCAAGGTAGAGGCTGGCTTCTGAAGCCCCAAGGTGTAGATGTAAAACGAGGTTGGGGTTTTCAAGTTCGATGCTGGAACGTTCGCCCCAGCGCTCACGTTGCAAATCCACCAAGGCATTTTTCACTTCCAACGCGCAGTAATGGCTGTGGGTTAAGCCCGGCGCACTACCGCTTGTTTCCACTCGAAAAGTTGTAGTGGGGGGCAACCATTGCTGCCAATCAGCTGCTGCCTGCACCCCCTGATATAGCTGCTCGCGACTGCTGCAGGGAAAACTGCCGAGGTGGCGTAAAAAGCGAAAAGGTAAGCGGGCTTGAAGATGCAAGCGATAGAAACCAGCTTGATCTGTTTGAAATTGCACCGCACGCCGCAGGGGACTAACTGCTGTGCAACCGAGCCGGCTCAGCTCTTCAGCAGCTGGAGCCTCAAGGCCGGGGGCAACTACCGCCACAACGCTGTAATTGGGTGTATTGAGTGCTGACATAACTGCTGAGCCCAACTCCTGTCACAATGATGAGGTTCGATTTCGATCGAACTAGGTGATCCTCACCAGTGCTTCGGACAGCGGTTCGATTCCGCTCAGCTCCATTCCCCTTAGTTCAAGGGGCTGCAATGGTTTCGACGGGGCATCAGGCGGATGACTGAAGCCTGCTCGGTGAGAGCAAAACCGTAACAGCGAACAACATCGTTCGTTTCTCCCGTCAAGCCGCCCCAGTGGCCGCCTGACCCTTAGGGGAGATGGGGTGAAGTTAGCCTTATCAACCAAATAACTCATTGGGCCTGGAAGGGCCCTTTAACTTTTTTAAAAAATAAAGAATGAGGCTTCTAAATAAATAACTTCGGCAACAGGAATCCGGTTTGTTTGTACCAATTTTGAAATCCTGGGTAGCGTGATAAAGAAATATCTTTGCGGCGCATATTTGGTAGAAATACTCCAAATCCAAACCCGGCTAAAACTAGCCAAGGAATAAAATGCATCGCAACTAAAGCAAAAGATGCATAAATTAAAAGTTCGCCTAAATAATTAGGATTACGGCAACGGCTAAAGAAACCTGTAGTAATTAATCCCTTTCGAAGTTCTAAGGTGAAATGCTTTTGGGCGTCGCTGCCAAAATGAAGCACAGTGCCAAATAAATTTATTGCAACGGCAATAGCAAGCAGTGAAGGGCTGGGCTGGCGGTTACCGCATATCAACAACAATGGCGCCAACCAGTAGAGCCCCATCACAAAAAAACCACCTATCGCCGTAGCCCAGTTGATCTCTTGCTGCCACTGGCGATCAGGGAAAAGCTGATCTTTTATCAACCACAATGCGCCATAGGTGCCATGAAGAGCCAAATAGATGCATGGGCCAACAGCAAAATTTCCCCAATAAAACATCATCAAAAGCACCACAGGGGCTGTAAGCCCCTTATGGAGATTAATCATTTGGCGCAATTGCATAATTATTTTTGAGAGCTCGTTACTATAAAAGCCTTTGAGAATTTCTATCAACTATTTAGAGCCCAGCCCATACTTTTAGCTCATTAAGTTTCATCACTCCTTCACTACGTTTTTCGCCCAGAGTCCAGGTGGGGAATGCTTTTATCCCTGCTTTACGGCAGCTCTCGCGCCCCT
>VFLB01000251.1 GCA_009914645.1 Synechococcaceae bacterium Bin_79_3 | reverse complement strand
GAAGCAAGTGCCTGGCTGCATTTGATCCAAGATGGCGATCCAATGCCGCTCTGATTTCAGTAATCGTGGAAGCTTTTAAGAAACTGATCGCTGTAGTAGCCAAGTTGCGGGATCCAGAAAGTGGTTGCCCCTGGGATCTCAAGCAAACCCACAGCTCCCTTATTCCTTATGTGCTGGAAGAAGCCCATGAGCTGGTAGATGCAATTCGCTACAGCACCGATCAGCACCTTGCGGAAGAACTCGGGGATTTGCTTTTGCAAGTGGTGCTCCATGCCCAAATCGCTAAAGAACGCGATGCTTTTGATCTTGAGCAAGTGATAGAAACCATCAGCGCCAAGCTGGTGCGCCGTCATCCCCATGTATTCAACCCAGAAGTGCCGGCCCTTAGTTGGGAAGAAATCAAAGCAGAAGAGCAGAGGGCCCGCGGTGAAACCCAGGTGGGGTTAGCTGCTGAACTGCAACGCAAAATACGCAGCCAACCAGCAATGGCTGCTGCAATGCTGATTTCTAAAAAAGCTGCCGCGGCCGGTTTTGAATGGCCTGATCTCGATGGCGTATGGGCAAAAGTAGAAGAGGAGCTCCAGGAATTAAAAGAAGCGGTGGGCAGCGGCAATAAGAAACATTCCCAAGAAGAATTAGGTGATTTGTTATTTACCTTGGTAAATCTTGGCCGCTGGTGTGAATTAAATCCAGAGGCCGCTTTAGATGGCACTAATCACCGCTTCCTAGATCGGTTTGCCCGCGTGGAAGCAGCACTAGATGGTGAACTTAAGCAACGCAGCAGCGCTGAATTAGAGGAGCAATGGCAACAGGCAAAAGCTGAAATCAAAGCACTTAATCCTCCGGTGTAGCCCCACTGCGCCGATGGCCCTTGATGGTGCTGCGTTGCTTTTTTGCTTGCAAGCGCCGCTCCACCGAACCACGGCTGGGGCGAGTGGCACGCCTTGGTGGCGGAGGTGGTGCAATCGCAGCGCGCAATAGCTGCGCCAAACGAACCAAAGCTGCCTCCCGATTACGCAACTGGGAGCGATATTCCGCAGCGGTTATCACTATCACCCCATCTACCAAACCAGTTTCCAGGCGTTGCAATGCTCGAGTTTTTAGCAGCATTGGTAGGGCTTCACTACGAGCAAGATCAAACAACAATTCCACCCGCGAATCGGTTTTATTTACGTTCTGTCCGCCAGGGCCGGAAGCACGGGAAAATCTCCAGCTCAATTCAGCACTTGGAATCAAAAGCTGTTGATTCAGCCGCAGTTGATCAAACTCCATGCCGGCATCGTTTAATGTGAATATGAGCTCAATTAATTATGCATGTTTAGCTTTTTTATTCCACTTATTTTTGCAATTTCCATAGGCGCCGAATCGATACCTACTGTAAAACAAACCCAATTTCTTGCAGCCTCGCAAGAGCTACGCAATTCAAGATATTGCGAAATAATCCCCATCTTCCGCACTGGTACAAATTTTGAAATTCCAGTATTTAATACCGCAGGTTTAAATAATTGCCCAATCGGTTTATGGTCGCGCCAAAATGCGAAGTCAATCGCCGCTAGTTTTGGCGCTTTTATGGTGAAATTGAATGGTCCTCGCTTTTGGACGATGGATTCGATAAAGGCAGCGGGCACTACAAAATCTGGAAGGGTGGTTGAATTTAATGGCTTGCAATTGCGAGAACGTGCCTCTATAAAGATAAGCCTGGCTAATATATTAAATATACAGCAACCATATCAAGTCAATTCAGTCGAACGCAGCACCACTTTCAGCTATCTAAAAGGCAGGAAGGTATATGAATTAACCTCAGCTTCTGGCGAAATATTTCGCATGCAAAGCTACTCCCAAATTGTAGATCAGGATTTAAAGATTGAAGATTTAGATCGCCTTGGTGAACGCCTTAGCTTACCCAAAGGCTGGTCTTACAAAGTACGAGTGCTTGATAAAAATTCCCTACTCAAGGCAGATGGTGTTGCCTATGTATTACAGGATGATCTAAAAAATTCATACCAAAAGCAAACTAACCTGCCCTGAACTGATATCAAAATAAGCCGGTTGAATTTTCAACTTCCCGCTCGCTTGCGCCCGCTGTAACAATTCGCTGCGTTTCGGTAACTGAGCTGCCGCATAACAAGCATTAACTTTAATTGCTTCTGTGAGATTATTACCGGCAACAAAAGAAGCACGAATTGGAGTAACTAAGTCCTCTAGTAATGGCGTAAGTGTTGCCTCAGCCATTGCAGCTGTCACGGCGCCGCAGCCGCTGTGACCTAGCACCATGATCAAAGGCACCTCCAGATTTGCTACCGCATATTCCAAAGAGGCCACCCCTTCGTTAAAAGCGGTATTGCCGGCGCTACGCACCCCAAATAATTCTCCATCACCTGTATTGAATAACCACTCCAGGGGCACCCTCGAATCAGCGCAGGTAAGCACAGCACTCCATGGTCTTTGCCCTTGCGCTAGGGCTTTTGGATCGATTTCACAACCGCTCTCGCCATAGGCAAGCTGCAGGGCTTGCATACGTAATTCTGGGCTTGCGGCATCCCCCGCTGCGGCCCATGCCGCCATGAAGCGCTGATTACCAGCCATTAGGGCTTCCAATGGCTGCAACCTTGGTTTGCATTGCTCCAATTGAGCGCGCAAATCCAAATCAATCGCACTAGCCCCAGCCAGCCCTGGCCAGCACTGGCTCAACCCCAGCGCCAGCGCCAGTGATCCGGCTTTTTCGAATAGCTCTCTGCGGCTTAGTGCCATAGCTCACCTGACAAGCGACCCAGCTAAAGGTTTAGCTGTATTGGAAACCAATGCAATACCCCCATGCCCGAAACCGGCTGGATTGATGAAATTTTTGATGGTGTGCGCTACGGCCTTGAAGGCCGTGTGATCAGCGAACAACAATCCCCATTTCAACGGGTATCGATCATTGAAAGCAAGCGTTATGGCAAAGGCCTACTGCTTGATGGCTGCTGGATGACCGCTGAGCACCAAGAGCGCCATTACCACGAATCATTAGTGCATCCAGCCCTCTGCGGCGCCGAAGCAATTGAACGGGTATT
>VFLB01000121.1 GCA_009914645.1 Synechococcaceae bacterium Bin_79_3 | reverse complement strand
TGGCCATTGCAGAACCATATCCAGCGATTAGGTTCCTAGGATCAATAGCTGGACAGCAATTGCGATGGCCAGCCTCGGCGTCAATATCGATCACATTGCCACCGTGCGCCAAGCACGCCGCACGGTGGAACCAAATCCAGCAAGTTTTGCTCTATTAGCTGAACTGGGTGGTGCCGATGGCATCACCGTGCATCTAAGAGAAGATCGCAGACACATCCAAGACCGTGATGTGGAATTGCTAAAAGCCACGGTGCGCAGCCGCTTAAATCTTGAAATGGCGGCCACCACTGAGATGATCGGGATCGCACAAATGCTTAAACCAGCGATGGTTACGCTCGTGCCAGAACGGCGCGAAGAAGTAACAACTGAAGGAGGCCTGGATGTGGTTTCTATGGGCACCTTGCTAAAGCAACAGGTGCAAAGCCTTCAAGGTGCAGGAATTCCTGTGAGTTTGTTTGTGGATGCCAATTCAGAACAACTACGGGCCTGCCGCGATAGCGGGGCTCTCTGGGTGGAACTTCACACCGGCTGTTACGCCGATGCCCCATGGGGAGCAAAACAAGCCCAAGAACTAGCCAAGTTGATTGAGGCCACCCAGCTCTGCCGTGAGATGGGCTTAAGGGTTAATGCAGGCCATGGCCTCACTTATCAAAACGTAGAGGCAATTGCTGCTATTCCTGGAATTGAGGAACTAAACATCGGCCACACAATTATCGCGAGGGCATTAGCAGTGGGCCTTGAACAGGCAGTACGCGATATGAAAGCTTTAGTGGTGAATCCACGCCCGTTAGAGCAGAATCCAAGCATTGGCGAAGGATTTATCCAATGAGCACCTATTACTTCGTAGCTGCAAGCGAAGCCTTCTTAACTAAAGAAGAACCACTTGCAGAAGTTCTTTCAGAACGGCGCCGCAATTACGCGGAAAATAATAAAGAAATCGATTTCTGGTTAATTTTAAATCCAACATTCTTGGATTCTTCTCAGTTTAAAAATCAAGCTGCATCTGTACCGAGGCCTGCTGCAGCTGTGATTTCAACCGATCGAAGTTTTATCGATTTCATGAAGTTGCGATTGGAATTCGTTTTTAAGGGCGAGTTTGAAGCGCCATCCGCAGCAATTCCCGACCCCCTTGCACACGGGGCTTGAGCTCTTCATGGAGCGCTTGAAATTCAAGATCTTGCCCCTGGATTTGCTTAGAAAGCAGCTGTTGAAGGCGTTCAAGTTCATCGGGATGAAGCTCTCCGTTATCCCTCCATTGGAGATCTGTGGTCAAGGTGCTTTTTATAAGTTCCTAAATTGTGTCAGCAAATCAACGCGGATGGCTGCATTGATAAGCAAAAACACCTTGAAAAAAGCTAAAGATCGCCAGAAAGAACTATTCGTTGCTTTGCGGCCTTGTTTCGCTTAATCCAAAGCAACAGCATTGAAAGCCTGGCTGAGGCTTTGGCCCAACAGCTCAAGGCCAACACACCAAAAGATCCCTTTTGTGCCCAAAAGGTACTGGTGAGCACCAATGCCATGGGTCGTTGGCTTGCTCTTGCCCTTAGTGAGCAGCTTGGGATTTGCGCTGGCATTGATTTTGATTTCGGTGGTCGCTATTTCCGCAACCTGGTGCGGCAGTTGGCAGCACAACCAAACCACTGCATTGATCCCTGGGAGCCTGATGCCATGCGTTGGCGCTTGGCTCAATTACTTTTTCAGCTGCCTCAAAACGCCATCTACAACCCCTTGCATCTTTATTGGCAGGCGGATAAAAATAAAACAGATAAAAACAGACCCAAGCTGAATCGCCAGCAGTTGCAATTCCTTTTGCAGCTAACAGATACCTTCGATCAATACGGGCTTTATCGAGCCGCCGCAATGCGGCGTTGGCTAGCAGAAGAAGATCTTGATTTTCAAGGCCAACCACTGCCGGCAGATCAATTGTGGCAACCACACTTATTAAGGGAATTACACAGCCAAGCCAAACTGCTTGGTTTTAATCACCCCAGCGAACGCTTGCTGGCGGCACCCCAGCAGATAGCAAATGCAACATCTTTAAAAGAGCAATGGCATGCAGAAGGCCCATTGCAGGTGTTTGGTTTATCGAGCTTGCCGCCCGCCTTTTTAGACCTATTGGCAACGATTGCAAGCCGAGGGCCACGGGAGGTGGTGCTCTATTTGCTTAGCCCCTGCGATTGCCCCTGGGGAGCCATGCCTGCGCCTATCGATAAAAACGACAGCAGTGTGGAACAGCTGGAACAAATGCTGCTCCATGAAGGGCATCCGCTGTTAGCAAATTTGGGGCGCACCCTGCGGGATTTTGATTGGCAGCTGGAACTGATATCCACAAACCTCGAAGAAAATTTCAACAGGCTCTCACTAACGCCTGCCCCGATCGCAAAAGAGTTGAATCTGCTCGATCAACTGAAGCTGGATCTCGCCACTGGAAAGCGTCGCTCTCCCTTGAACAGCCAGAGGCAACCATTGCTGATAACAACTGCACAGCTGAACTTGCAGGTAATCCATTGCCATGGCGATCGCCGCCAGGTTGAGGAAGCCCATGAAGCAGTGCTCGCCTTAATGGCTAGCGATCCCAGCCTGCAACCCCGTGAAATATTGCTGCTCACAACCGATGTGGCCCGCTTTGCCCCCCTAGTGCTGGCCAGCTTCGAAAGGCCCGGCGGTAGCAGTGATCCGCGCCACTTACCAATACGAGTTACCGATCGCACCTTGCGCCAACGCAACGCAAAAATCGATCTCCTGTTTCGCTTGCTTGCCCTTGCCGGCAGCCGCTATGAGCTAGAGGCAGTGCTCGATTTGCTATTGCTGCCGCCAGTGGCCGAGGCCTTGCAACTAAATGAACTTGAAGCTCAGCAATGGCTGCGTTCAATTCAAGCGGTTGGCGTTACCTGGGGGCGTGATGCCGAGCACCGCCAAAAATGGGGTTATCCCATTTGCAGTCAATACAGCTGGCAGTGGGGTCTTGATCGGCTTCTGCTCGGCTTATTACTGGAAGATCCTTTTCCAATTGGCAACCCAGCTGATGGGGAATGGCAAGGTTTAGCTGCCCATGGCGATCCCATGCTCACGCCGGCATTAGTGCTGGCCTTGATCGCAGCCTGTGAATCCCTATTCACGTTTTTAAGCCCCCTTGAAAGTGCGCAAACTCCTGAAGCCTGGGTGGTCGCTCTAACAAATGCAGTGCAAGGGCTTAGCGGCAGCGGAGGGCCTAATAGCTGGCAAACACCTGAACTATTTGAACTGCTCAAACCCTTGCGGGCAGCACCTGAAAATGCACCTGCCCTTGACCGTGAAGCAGTAGTACTACTGCTGGAGGAAGCAGAAGCCCAGGAGCAAGGGCGTTATGGCCATGTGAGCGGCGCCGTTACCCTCAGCGCCCTTGAGCCAATGCGCTCAATTCCCCATCGCGTGGTGGTGCTGCTCGGAATGGATGAGGAACGGTTGCCGCGGCCTGATCACTCCCCTGAATACAACTTAATTGCAACAAAACCATGGCGGGGTGATCGCAGCAGGCGGCAAGAAGATCGGGCGATCCTGCTGGAAACATTGCAGGCCAGCCGTCACCATTGGATTGCCACCTTCACAGGCACAGATCCATGCACCGGCGAGCAACGCAATCCGGCAGGTCCCCTTGCTGATCTGATTAGTTGCTTAGCAAGCGAGTACCGCAGCAGTGCTGGCAAACCAATAACTGACTTGTTGTTGCGATATGCAGCGCCGCTGCGGCAACTTCCAGCAAACCCAAAATTACCTTTAGAAGCAATCTGGCCACCAACTTTAGATTGGCCAAAAAGTGATTCAAAAACCATTGAACTTGCTAGTTCAGAAGAATTGCAGCAGTTTTTTAATGATCCCGCCAAACAGCTACTGCAAGCCCATGGCATCCAGCTGCAAAGAAAACCAGAGCAACAATTTGATCCAGAGGAAACAGAATTAAATGGCCTCAGGCGTTGGCAACTGGGGGAACATTTTTTAAATCACGGTTTTGAAGATTTGCAGCTCGCTGCCCTGCAACGCAGGGGATTTTTGCCTGCTGGTCCTGCTGCTCCAGTTGTTAGCGCAGATCTAGCGCGACGCAGCCTCCAGCTGCTGGCAATACAACAACAACTGGAAGAAAGCCACCCCACCGGCTTGCGTTTAATCGGCAGTGGCCAGCTAAAACCAAAAAGATTGCTGCAAGGCTGGATTAACCATCTTTTTACAAATCAAACAGCACCGCGTTATACCCACTTGATTGGCCCTCAAGGCAGCGGTGAAAAAGAAAAACTGCTGGCCGTTGCACTCGCGCCCTTAGAGCAATCCGCAGCGATAGAACACCTGAAATTGCTGCAACATTTGCGCCGCGAAGGTCTTTGCCGCCTTTTGCCTTTTGAACCCCAGCTGAGCTGGTGGTTGCTGCAGGAAAAGCAAAATCCAGGGAGGAATAAAGCAGATATAGAGCGGCTGCAGTGGCCGGATTCAATCATTCAAATCAATGCTGGAGAACCACCAGAACTAGAAACCTGGTGGGCTCAGGCTGAATGTTGGAGCTTGGTGGAACAGATCCTGCTGCCGCTTGCAGAAGCGATCGCAAAAGATGAAATTACAAGAGAAGAAATGGCGTGAAAAACATCAAAGAATCAAGCGAAAATCTGATTGAGCTTGATTTAAACGGGCCGTTAATTAATGGCACAGAAGTGCTTGAAGCTAGTGCTGGCACCGGTAAAACCTATGCCCTAAGCCATCGGGTATTGCGGGCTATCGCCGAGCAAGGGCGAACGGTGGATTCAATTTTGGTGGTTACTTTTACACGCTCAGCTGCTGCTGAAATCCGCCGCCGCATCCGCGCTCGCCTGGATCTTGCCGCTACTGCCCTTGCCATGGCGATCGGCGAAAACATCGAAGCAGCTCCACCCCTAGATCCCACCTTGGCGGCCTTGGTTGCTAGCTGGCATCAAGGCCCAGATCCATATCAACCTCTATTGCGTTTGTTGGTGGCCATTGATCAAATTGATCTTGCCCCAATCCACACGATTCACGGCTTCATAAACAACCTGATTCGCGATAACAGTTCACTCTTAAATATCGATTCCCAGGTGGGATTGCAGGAAAACAACCAGGAATTGCTCTTAAAACTTGTTACCGATTGGCGACGCTGCCACATATCCCATAGCCCTAGCCCTTGGCAAGCCTGGGTGCAAAGCCACGCTGATTTAAGGGCTGAACCGCTGTTGAAGCTCGCCCAGTTGGTAGACGACGACAGGGATATGCAACTGCAATCCAATTCAATCAAAATCGAACCTGCCAGCCATTGGGTTGAACTAGAGCAGCGTTTCTTTACTGCTTTTTGCAAACATGGAGATGAGGCGGCAGCAGTATTAGTTGCCCTATGTAAAGGCAAAGGCAACGAAACACCAACAAAATTTTTAGCAAAAACCAGGCTTGCAGAATTACCAGCCCTGCTTAAAACAGCGCGGCAGCAGTTTTTTGAAGCGCCATCCCAAACCACTGCAAAAACCTATCGACTGCTGTGCCAAGCACTTGCCACCAGTCGTTTGCGCGAGGTGCTGGCCGATCCAGATCAAGCGCCCCAAGCTGGCCTCCATCAATTAGCAGAAGAGCTTTGCTATGGGCCGGTAGAAGTTTTTACTCAGCATTTTTGTGAGGATTTAAAACAACAGGCCAGCAGCCAAAGGCAAGGTGAAAATCTGCTCAGCTTCTCCGATTTACTCGAGCAAGTAGATCCAGCGAAACTGCAATCAGCTCAATTAGAGGCTCTACAAAATTGGGCAAAACGCAAATTTAGTTGTTGCTTAATCGATGAATTTCAAGACACCGATCCAATCCAATGGCGTTTATTTGCAGCCTTATTTGATGGGGTGATGCCAGTTACTTTGATCGGTGATCCCAAACAGGCCATTTATCGCTTTCGCGGCGGCGATATCCGCACATACCGCCTTGCCACCAGCGGTAACGATCGCCTGCGGGCTGGCCTTAACACCAATCGTCGTAGTGATCCCCAGCTACTTGCGGTGCTGAACCGTTTATTTAGCGGTGGCGATACTTTTGGCACCTCAAAGATTCTGTATCGCGCTGTGCATCCGCCCGCCGATACCCCCCCATTTCAATTGCGCAGTAGCGCCGCCAAAACCGCAGTGGCACCAGTTCGCTTGCGTTGGATTACCAAGGGGGATAAACCGAGCGCCACTGGCACTTTGGTAAGTGCAATGGCAGCCAGTATTGCCAGCGATCTCCAGAATTGCCTTGATCAAGCTCTAGAAAAACTCGATCAAGGCCAATGGCGGCCAATTCATCCGGGTGATCTTGCGGTATTGGTGAGCCGCAACTCTGAAGCCCTTGCTGTTCAAAGGGAACTACTCAGCCGCGGCATCCCTGCACGCATCGGAAGGGGCGGCAATATCTGGTGCACTGCAGAAGCTGGCAGTGTGGCTCTTGCGCTTGGGGCTCTCGCCGCTGAGGGTCGACAGTCGGCAGCCCTTGCCCTAGCACTTTCGCCCCTTGGTGGATTCAACGCTAGGGAGCTATCGGAGTGGCAAGATTTTGAGCAAGGGTTGTGGATGCAGAAGCTGCATAAAGCCCGCCAGCGATATCTACAGCTTGGGCCTCTACCAGCTCTGGAGGTGTTGATAAACGATGGGCCTGGGCTTTCTCGCCTTAACGCTTGCATTGGCGGCCCCCAACGGGTGAGCGATTTATTACAACTAGGCGAATTACTTCAAGAAAGCTGGCAAAACCAAGGAAAACCTTCCCCCGCACGCCTGGGGATCTGGCTGGCCCAAAAGCGTTGCAGCAGCGAAGGCGATAACAACAGCCAACAACGCCTAGTGGCGGCAGGAGAGATGGCTTGCATCAGCACACTCCATGCAAGTAAAGGATTGGAGTTTCCCCTGGTTTGGTGCCCCACTCTCTGGCATAGCAGTGGGGGGCCCGGCGCAGAAAAACCCTTCAGGGCTTGGGATCAAAGCGTGGGCGGGCGGATATTGGAAGCAAGCCGCCGTGATGGCAGCAGCCCGCGGCTGGAAAGACGCCAGGAGGCCGAACTGGAGGCGTGGCAGGAGAGCTTGCGCTTGGGCTATGTGGGGGTTACCCGGGCTTGCCATCAGCTGAGCTTTGATTGGGGCCGGATCCGTGATAGCGCAGCCAGTTTGCCCGCCTGGTTGCTGCATCCCGAACTGCGGCGTATGGGAGCCCAGCAGCCCTGGGAAGCAATCGCTAAAGCGATTAAAGAAGATTCTTCTCTGCAACAGGTGGTGCAGCGGCGCTGCCTCGAACTTGGCATTCAATTTGAGCTGGTGCCTCCTCAAAATGCAAAAACAAGCTCGCTGCCTGCCCAAAACCAAAACCAGCCGAAGCCTATTTCTGTAGTTATTCCACCAGCTTTACGGCATAAATCCAATAAGTGGGACTGGGGGCGCTGGAGCTATAGCCGCTTGGTAGAGGCGAGTTCAAGCAAAGGTGAATACACCAAAATTGAATACGGCAGAGAGGAAGAAGGTTTTGATCCTGATAGAAGTAATTCCGGTGAGGAGGTTGGCGCTGCAGAAAGTCCCCTCTGGAGTGCTTTGCCTGCTGGTGCAGCATTTGGCACCCTTGTGCACGAGGTGCTGGAGAAACTGGATTTTGATGCGGATCTCAATGGTTCAGAAGCACAACTGATCCTGCGTAATGCCGTGGCTGGTTCTGGCTTCAACGCAAACCTAGTGCTGCAGCTATTACCAGCCCTTGAGGAATTATTGCGGCGCCCCCTTGGCGGTCCGCTTGAAAAGCTACAACTCAACCAAATCAAACGCCACAACACCTTGCGGGAATTGCCTTTTGATCTGCCCCTCAGCGGCTTTAAGAATGGCCCGCCCCAAGATGTGCTGGGCCAGGCCCTAAAAGAACTCGCTCAACATCCCAACAGCAACTTGCGTAATTACGCGCAAAATCGTATTGAGCAGCGCATTCCCCAGTGGCGAGCTGGTTTTTTAAACGGTGTAATCGATTTGGTGTTTAGGGCTCCAGATAAAAACGGGCGCGTGCAATGGGTGGTGCTGGATTGGAAAACAAATCGCCTTAGCCAAACGGTGCCAAGCCTGATGGCAGCGAAGGATTACTGGCTCCAAGCGCAGCTTTATCGCCGCGCCATAAAAATATGGCTTGGTTTACGCCTTGGTTTAGATCCACAGGATGAATGCCCGGTGCATGCCCTGATGCTGTTCACCCGCAATGGTGAAACCGCCTGGCTGCTTGATCAAGGCATTAATCCATGAGCGCTGAGCGTTTGATCGCCCTGGCGCCTGCTTTGGTGCAACAACAAGCAGCAGCGCTTAAACCGTTGCTAGAGAATTTTTTCAGCAACCTGGCATTAGCTAAAGAACCATTGGAACTTGAGGCCAGCAGCCTTGATCCAGAACTGATTTGCGCGCTTAAAGCATTGCCGTTTGTGCTTGAAAACTCTCCGAATGGAGGATTTCGGCTCTGGAGTTTCAAGGGTTTCCGCATGCAACAAGAGGTGCTTGCTGAACTTTGCGAGCGGCTGCAAAACCAAGCGGGGCTGCTTGTAACAGGTGGTGCGGGAAGCGGTAAAACCAGCCTGGTAAAGCAACTAATAAAAGAAACAAGCTCCGGCGCAGCTATCGCCTTAATGGCCCCCACAGGCAAGGCCGCAGCCCGGCTGCGGGAAGCGCTCACACCCTTAGCACAAGGAATCAACTGTGGCACGATCCACCGCTGGCTTGAAGCCAGTGGTGACGGGCTGTTTCGCCGCGGCCCGAGGAAACCACTGGATCTGCACACCGTGGTGATTGATGAATTTTCAATGGTGGAAACAGCCCTGCTCGTTGCTCTGCTTGCAGCGCTGCCCACTCATACAAGGCTGCTGCTGCTTGGGGATCCAGGCCAATTACCCCCAATTGCAGGCATAGGAGCATTGGCCCCTTTACAAAAAATGCTGGCGATGCAAG
>VFLB01000107.1 GCA_009914645.1 Synechococcaceae bacterium Bin_79_3 | reverse complement strand
GCTGCCATGGGCAACTCAATTGAGCTCACCACAAGCCAACGTTTTGAAATCGAACGCTTCAGCCGTGCCATTGATGCCACATCTGATTCAGAGCAGTTGCGTGATTTAGCAAAGCAGTTGCTAGTTGCCTGGCACAGTCAAAAAGCTGCTACCACCTGGGCGATTAGTGCAAACTGCTCGGCCCTAAAGGGTGTGTGGCATGGGGATGGGCAGTGTGCTGATGGGCATGGCTCTGGGCTGCAGCATTGATCTGCTCCTGACAAGCACCTGTACATTCCTTTTCACATAAGGTGCATGGTTCATTTAAGCCCTCCACATGATGGTGATGGCTATGTTGAACTGCGCCAACATCCGCTTCAAAGCCAAGCACTTGAGCGCGATACTTGCACATTGAACAATTCATATTTGCATCGCCCCGCATCACTTCTGCTAAGCGTTCTTTGAAGGTTTCCAACACAAGAGGGTGATCATTTAAATAACCCACCCGCACAAATTCCTGCTCGGGGTGATCTAGGGCAACTCGATCTGCATGTTGATAAATCCTGCTTACTAATACACCTGAAAAAAGGAAATATGGAAAAACTAAAATCCGCTTAAAGCCTAGTTTCACCGCATGGCGCAAGCCTGGTTCTACTAAAGGAAAAGTAACACCAGAATAAACGGTTTCACCCCAGCCAAAACCAAGCCCTTCCACCAACATGCGGCACACTTTTGCCACATTTGAATTGGCATCAGGATCTGAAGAGCCTCTACCCACCACTACTAGCAAGGTATCTGATGTAGCAACAACTTCATTGGCATCTGCAAGAACGATGGCTTCTTTAATACGAGCGGCGGCGGCCTGAATCATTTTTAGATCTACCCCCAGCTCCCTGCCGTAATCGATCTGCACGCCGGTAGCAGCAGCGTAAGTATTTAATACAGATGGAATGTCATTTTTTGCATGGCCAGCAGCAAATAACATGCCAGGCAAAGCCAAAATGCGATTAACGCCCCTGGCTCGCAATTTATCTAAACCGTCTTTGATGATTGGCCGCGCAAATTCCAGGTAGCCGTGCTCTACGGGCACCTCAGGTAATAGCAATCGCAAACCATTGGCCAGCTTTGCAAATTCTTCGCAGGCAAAACCGTTGCGGCTGCCATGGCCGCATAACATCACACCAACCCCAGGGGTAGCGCTGAAATCAAGTGGTAAGAGCAAAGAATTATCGATTGTGATGCCCGTGTTCAAAATATGAGCCTTAATAATAAAGCCAGCATAAAACCACTGAATTGCACAATCACTACACAGGGGCCAGAGGGAAGGTTAGTTAGCCCAGAAGCTAGAAGCCCCAGCAACGCGCAACCGCCCCCCAACAGAGCTGAACTAAGCACATAAACCGGAAAGCGGCGGCTCAATAAACGGCCTGCACAGGCTGGTATCACCACAAAGGCGCTGATTAGCAATACTCCCACCGCTTTGATCGAAACCGCCACCACCACGGCGAGCAAAACAATAAAAGCGATCCTGTGCCAATTAGCCCTAACCCCAAAAGCCCCAGCAAAATCACTATTTAGTGTTAGTAGTACCTGGGCTCTCATGCTTAACACCAAATACAACACTGCCCCCAGCAACAGCAAGGCGATTACACCAAGATCAAGCCAGCCAATGCCGAGGATGTCGCCAAATAACAATTGCTGGATTCCACCTCGATAGGTTTCCACCAAGCTCAGGGCCACCACGGCAAAGGCCAAAGAAGTGGAATAAACAATGTTCAGCAAGGCATCAGCTGGCAGCTTGCTGCGCTCTACCAATTGGTTTATCAGTAAGGCAAATAACACCGCAAATGGAATTAAAACCAAGGTGGGATTAATTCCGAGCAGGATGCCGATGCTCACCCCAAGCAGGGCGGAATGGCCAAGGGCATCACTAAAAAAGGAAAGCTGCCGCAATACCGCAAAGCTACCCAGCAAACCGCCTAACCCACCAGTGAGCAGGCCCCCCAGCAGGGCCCGCTGCATAAATGGTTGGCTAAGCACGCCAGCGCTATCAAACATGGTGGTGATGTTGATAAGCCACAACATTCGGCCCGTAGAGCTCAGCCAAGCTCTTGGGGCTAAGGGCCTGGGTTGGCGGCCCACTGCAACGTAAATAACGGTTTAAACACAACACCTGATCGCAACTACGGCGCACCATTTCAAGGTCGTGGGATACCTGCAGCACAGTCCACCCCTCCTGACGGCGCAATTGCAACAACAATTCCTGAAATTGCTCACTGGCGGGGGCATCAAGGCCCGCTTGCGCCTCATCTAGCAGCAATAGTTTTCGGGGCCGCACCACGCAAAAAGCCAACAGCACCCGCTTTAGTTCACCGCCAGATAGTTCGCTTAATAACTTTGCGCCCAAGTTGCTTGAGCCGGTGCGTGCCAAGGCAACAAGCACCGCCTCATGTCGCTTTGATCTGCCACCCCAAGGCAAGCGGGGGCCTGGGGGATCAAAACCAAAAGCTACAAATTCAGCCACGCTGAGGGGAAAGCGTCCTTGAAGGGCAAAGGTTTGAGGCAAATAGGCGATCTGGGATCGCACCGAATGGGGCAGTTCACCTGCCGGGCCAAGAGGATGGCCTAGTACCCACACTTGACCCTTTTGGCGGGGCAATAGGCCAAGAACTGCTGCCACCAAGCTGGATTTGCCTGCACCGTTTGGTCCTACAAGGGCGGTATCACTTTCGCTAAGCAATTCAAAATTCACACCATCCACCACTAGTTGGCCTTCGCGGCTAACGCTGAGATTTTCAACCCGCAGAACAGGTTTATCCACCGAATGCCTTGATCAAATCAGCCACGTTGCTACGCATCACTTTGAAATAAGTATCAGGGTTTAGCGAGGCCTGCAAACTGCCGGTTTCCATTGGATCAAAAACACTAACTTTTACCCCCAGGTCTTTAGCAAGGGCATTGAAGGAACGTTCGCCCTCTTGTGGTTCACTCAACAAAGCTTTTAGTTGGCTGCGTTTCACATCAGCCGCCACCCGCAGTAGATCAGCGGGGCTTGGATTTAGTTCTGGCACATCAACGAGAAAATCGGCCGTGAGTTTGTATCTCTCGGCAAAATAAGGAGCAAAATCATGAAAAGCAACAAAGGTTTTGCCCTGATAAGGATTGAGCTTTTTACTAATTTCAGCATTAAGTGATTTCAATTTTGCTACATAAGCGGCCGCATTGCTGCGATAACCAGCAGCGCAACTGGGATCGGCTTTAACTAAACCATCGCGAATATTTTCCACTTGATTAATTGCCCGTAGGGGATCAAGCCAAATATGGG
>VFLB01000164.1 GCA_009914645.1 Synechococcaceae bacterium Bin_79_3 | reverse complement strand
TTAAACGTTCCACCAATGGTTCAGTAGCAAGCATTTTTAGGCGTTTACCTTGCCAGGTGGTGTGCACACCAGGGTATAAAGCCATCACCTGCCGGTGCAATTGCAATGCTGGCTGCTGCCAATCAATTTGATAATCGGCTTTGTTGATCATGCGGGCGTTGCAAACGCCATCGGCTGGCTGGGGTTGAAGCTGATAATTTCCTTTTGCAATTAAAGGCAAAGCCTCCAGCATTAATTCGGCTGTTAATTCACTTAAACGTATGCCCAGCTGGCTCGCATTTTCTAATAAGCCGATTGATAACTGCCTTTCAATTAAAACAGGGCCTGTATCCAAACCCACTTCCATAGCCATGATGCCAACTCCAGTGGAGCTATCACCTTCGAGCAAGCTCCATTGAATTGGCGCCGCCCCACGCCATCGTGGTAACAACGAACCGTGGCCATTCCATGAACCAAATAAAGGTGCATCTAGCACCGCTGGTGGCAACAGTTGGCCGAATGCAACTACAACATTTAAATCTGCACCAAGGGCTGCAAGATCCGCTTGGATCTGGGGTTCTTTGCGAATTCGCTCAGGGCAAAATATTGGAATAGGAGCAGTTGATTGCGATTGCAACTGCAATGCCCGCGCCTTCACGGGCGAAGCTTGCAAAGCTCCACCTCTACCGCGACGCCGATCGGGTTGAGTAACTACACCAACAATATGTACACCGGAGTTAAATAATGCATCCAAAGTTGGAATTGCATAAGCGGGTGTACCCCAAAATAAAACCCTCAAAAGCCTAGGTTTCGCCAGTTATCGAAAGACCTTCCACCCACACATAGGGGCACATGCCGCCGGGGGTTACCAGCGGTTCCCCTTCAAGGGCAAGGATGGTTTTTAACACCTTACGAATATCGCCTGCAACCGTGGCGGCTTCAATTGAAATTCGTTCGCCATTTTTAATTAGCCATCCATCAAAAGGAAGTGAGAACGAACCCTGGCTTGCTTTTACACCGGCATGAAGCGCCGAAAGGGAATCGATCCACACCACCCCATCAGCCTTATGGCGATTGAGTTGTGCATCACCAGCAGCAATGCCGGGAGTGGGAGCCACCACAAACCAATCCGGACCCACAGATACCTTTGCCCCCATCCCTGCATGACCGGTTGGGGCAACGCCAAATTGCCTTGCGGTGCCTTCGCTATGGAGGAAATGAGCCAAATTGCCTGCTTCGATCAAAGTTAGAGGAGCTGTTGGTGTGCCCTCACCATCAAACGCGGAAGCGCCAAGATTTGATTTATGTAAAGGATCATCCCAAAGATTCAGAAAAGGAACTGCCAAAGTAGAACCAAGGGAATCACGATTTGAAAGGCTTAAACCATCAAGGACTGATCTTGCATTGAAAATATTACTAAAAGCACCAATCAAATCAAGAAACGCTTCTGGGCTAAATACACAGTTGTAATAGCCAGTATCAATGGCGCTGTAATCAAGATGGCTAATAGTTAATTCTGCCGCTTCCTTAATGCAAGCCTGCACATCGAGTTGTTCAGAACCATAGGCTAAACGCACAGCTCCGGCACTACGGGGTTTACGGCCATCTTGTTCGGCCCTTGCATACAAATAGCAAGCAGAAGAACTACTCAAGTGATGGCGCTGAGAGCCAAGGCTATTTATATATACGCTTTCACCATTACGTTCAGATAAGCCATTATAGGGAACTGTATTAATAGCAGGATGCAAATCCAATAATTGCCGTTCTGCATCAAGCAAGGTTTTTAAGAGATTTTGTATTGGCTTAAGCGCTAACCGCGGCCGCTCCAAAGGGATAAGAGGCTCAAGGGAGCGGCAAGAAAGACCGGGCGGTTCTTCAAGATCCCCAAAAACACTTGCTTCCTTTGCACCTTTTAGGGCTTGGGCTAATCCTTCAATCGATAGATCGGTGCTGCTTGTGATACCAACACGACCATCACTGGTCCAGGCTCTAACAGTAACTGCGCTGCGCTGTGCACCTTTGAGCTGCTTCGGCTCACCACGATCCACCTGCACCGAAAGATCAGTGCCAGAGGCTGCGCCTAAATCCCATTGATTGATACCCTCTTGTTTGGCAAGAGTGCTCAATTGATCATGTAATTGTTGGGGATTAAGCATCTCAACGGCCTCCAACAGTGATGGAATCAACCTTGATATGGGGTTGACCCACAGTTACATAAATACTGCCACTAACGGAGCCGCAGAATCCAGCAGCTAAATCAAGATCATTGCCGCACATTGATATCCTTGGCATAACAGTTTCTGCATCACCAATTAAAGTGGCACCTTTTACTGGTTTACCAAGTACACCATTTTCAATTAAGTAGCCCTCCTCCACTGAGAAGTTGAACTGTCCGGTGGGGCCAACACTGCCACCGCCCATCACCTTGCAATAAAGGCCACGATCAATCGAACTAATTAAATCGGCGGGGCTATGGGGTCCGGCGGCGATAAAGGTATTCCGCATCCGGCTAGCGGCAGCGTAGGAATGACCTTGGCGCCTGCCACTACCGGTGCGGGCATGGCCAGTGCGCAATTCTCCGGCGCGATCGGAAAGGAATGCTTTGAGGATGCCGTTTTCAATTAGTGTGGTGCGCTGGGGTTCAAAACCTTCATCATCAACAGCAAGGCTGCCAAAAGATTGAGGCGATAAACCTTCATCAATAGCTGTTACTGATTCATGGGCAATTAGCTCACCCATTTTATCTGCAAATGGCGTGGTACCACGTTCTACCTGGGTAGTTTCCAACAAGTGGCCGCAGGCTTCATGGAAAATCACACCGCCAAAACGGTTTGCTAACACCACTGGATAAGAACCGGCTTCGATGTAATCGGCATAGAGCATGGTGGCGCTGCTTGCGCTGATGTCGCGGGCGGCAGCATCAGCATCCCAATCAATCAAATCGCGGGGATTATCTGAACTACCAAAACGGCGGGCCACACTGGAGCGATGCTCACCATCGGCTGCAAGAACACTGAGGCCAAGGGTTTGATGCAGGCGTAGATCACGGCTGAAGGTGCCATCGCTTGCGGCCACAAGCATTTCTTGCCAATCACGGGAATAGCTGCCACGGCGTGCTTGTAAGTGCTTGCCGTGCTGCTCCAACTTGGCTGTGCCTTCAAGTAATCGATCAGCGCTTGTTTTCACTCCAGGGCACTGAGTTAACCAATTTTGCTTGCTACTGCCGTAGTTACTTAAGGGGTTGAGGCCGGCAAATGAATGCCCATTGCTAATGCCGCGCTGCAAATTGAGCATGCCCAAAGCTTGATCAAGGGCTTGCATTAAGCCTTCATCACTGAGATTTGTGGTGCTCACAAAACCATCGCGGTAGCCGTCGGCCGCACCATGAAATACGCGAATACCAGCTCCGCAGCCCAAAGATGGATTCACACTGGTAACTCTTTCCTGTTCGGCAAGAACGCTTAAGCGATCAAAGCGTTCCAAAAAGATCTCAACTAAATCTGCTCCAGCTGCTCGGCCGGCGGCAAGCAGAAGCTCGAGGCGCCCCTGCCATTGGGAATCAAGAAAACTCACGATTAATTAACGAATTGCGGGTTGAAATTGGTTGCTCGCGATCGGAGCTGTAAAGAAAAGACGGCCCATTTCCCATACATTGCCAAGCCAATGGGGAAGTTTAGTAACAACTTTTAGAGGCAATAAAGCATTGGCTTGATCTGCCGCATCAAGGGCGTGGTTGTGCTGAACAATGCGCTCAAGACGCTCGTAAAAACGGGGATGATCAACGTTTAATACCACCGGAAAAACGCGGGCGGAAGTTTCGTTGGTTTTTGCAATTACATACTTGTCGTATTCCCTTGCATCTAAACCAAGGGCCTCATAGAAATCCTTGCGGGCAACATCTCTCACATACATGGTGGCGAAAACAGCCAGCAAAAAGAAGCGACACCAAAGCTTTGCTTGGAATCCACGCACAGTGGCTGGCTGCGCCTTCATCAAGGCATCGAAAAAGTCTCCATGACGGTTTTCGTCTTGGCACCAGTTCTCGAAAAAGTTGAAAATTGGAAATATTTTGCTATCTGGATTTTGCTGCAAATGCCTATATATAGCTATATAACGCCAGTAACCAATTTTCTCGGAAAGATAGGTGGCGTAAAATATAAATTTAGGTTGGAAATATGTATAAGCTTTTGTGGCAGTTAAGAAGCCCAAATCAAGCTGCAAACCAAAATCACCCATCGCCTTGTTAAGGAAGCCAGCATGGCGAGCCTCATCACGAGCCATATGGGCAAAGCATTCGGCCAGCAGGGGATTGCGGTTTTTAATGCGACGGCTTAATTCTTTATAAAGCAAAAAACCAGAAAATTCAGAGGTACAACTCTGCTCTAAAAATTCAACAAAAACCTTGCGGGTATCCGGGTCAAGTTTTTCTGCTGCCCCTTCAAAAGATTGATCCCGCACAAAATGATGGCGGTTGTAATCTTTACGAAATTCTTCGCAAATCGCCTCTAGTTCAGCCCCATTGGGCTGGAGATCCATAGCGGCCATCGCCTCAAAATCGGTTGTGTAAAACCGCGGCGTAAGGATCGACTCCTTTGCTAATGCAGCGCTTGCTGGAACCATCTGAGGGAAACCTTCGCTTATCAATAACTGTAAGGGGGTGGGGAGCTTAGTTGGGCCCCAACCATTTCTGCCCGTTCAGCCTTTGCACCGTACGACTCACAAGCAAAGCGAGGGTGGTTTTTTTTTCATCAATTAAAAAAGATTCCAGCAAGCTTGGATTAGATCCGGCTTCAGCAAGGGCAATGGTTTTTGAACCTTGAATGTTGTTGCTTAGAAAGCAGAGCCAAAACCTTCTCCCTCCAGGTAGTTCGCCCGCTACTTGCCAACACATTTCACCCACCACAGGCATGGGAGCTTGCTCCAGCTGCAATCGAGTGAGCGGGCCTCCGTAAGACTCAATTTCTTTTGCAAGGGCAGGCAAAAAAAGTTCGGGAATAAAACTCTCGAAGGGTTGATCCTCCGGTTTAGGCGCAGGTGCTGCTTTGGGGGCCGAATCAGTCACCGAGTAACCGGATGAGGTTTTACCAAGCTAAAACAGCGTTCACCAATCAGCCTCTATCGATTCATCCCAATCCCCTGGATTTTGAGAGGAAACAGGAGCTTGTTTTTTGCTTACCACCTTGAAAGGAACAGACACCGTGGGGGCAGGTGCCTGGGGATCTTGTTCAGGCCAAGCTTGAGATTGGGGGGCTCGCTTTTGCTGGGCTGGTTCAGATTGAAATTGAGTTTTAAAGTTTGACCTTGATTCGGATTGGTTTTCGGCTTCTAGCCGGCGCCTTCTTGGCAATGCTGAGGCCGCACTAAAAGCAGCGCCGATGGCGGCACCACCGCCAGCCCCCAGCATCACCCAGCTGCCAAGGGGCAGGGTTGGGGAAGACCAGAGCAGAAATTTCAAGCGGCTCGGCGTTGAAAGATTGAATAACCCCACCACCAGAGCAATCGCAAGGGGTAACAGCAGTGGCAGTGCCAGTAGTTCCCTCATCGCTCTTGGATTGGTCCTTCCCAGCGCCGCAATGTACCCAATTCGTAGCCAAACAAATCAAGGATGCGAATTACTAAAAAATCCACCATGTCGTTGAGGCTTTCGGGCTGGTGATACCAGGCCGGAATCGGTGGTGCAATCCGTGCGCCCGCTTCAGCAAGAGCGGTGAGGTTGCGCAGATGAATCAAATTCCATGGCATTTCGCGGGGCGCTATCACTAATTGGCGTGCCTCCTTGAGCTGCACATCAGCGCAGCGCTCGATTAAATCGGTGGCGATTCCTGCTGCCACCCGGCCAACGGTACCCATCGTGGCCGGCAGGATCAACATGCCGCGGCTGCGATAACTGCCACTTGCCATAGGAGCGGCTTGATCATTCCAGCGGTAACAGCGCAACTCACCCTTGCTGGTGCCGCAGTGCTGGCGAAGCACCTGCTCCTGTTCCTTTGGCGCAACGGGGAGCACCACCCCCATCTCAGCTCTCCACACTTCAAAAGCACCACGGCTCAGCACTAGATCTACGCAGTGACCGCCTTCCAAAAGCAACTGCAAAGCCCTTAAGGCGAGCACCTGAGCGGAGGCGCCGCATACAGCAAGCAGCAAAGGAGGATCAGGGGCAATTATTTCAGGATTCTTCATCCTCACCTTCATCTTCAAGCGCTTGGGAAGAGTGATCTATTTCTGGCTGAATTACCGCTAAATCAATTTGATGACGCAACACATCCACCTTGAGCACCTCCACTTCAACTGGATCACCGAGCTTGTAGGTGCGGCGATTTTTGCGGCCCACTAAACGGTGTTGGCGGGAGCGATATTCATACCAGTCGTCTTTTAACGAACTCACATGCACCAAACCCTCCACCTGGGTGGGGGGTAACTCCACAAAAAAGCCATAGCTTTGAATGCCGCTAATTACCCCGGCAAGGGTTTGACCCACGAGGGTTTGGGCCTGTCTTGCCCTAGCAAGGGCAAGGGCATCAGCTTCCACCTCATCGGCAAAGCGGCTGCGGCCATTCAAACGATTTGGTAACCCATTTGCCATTGCCTCTTGAAAAGGAGCCAATTGGCTAGCGGTGAGCAAAGCCCATTCAATTTGGCCATGGCAGCTATCACTACTCAGATCAATGCGGGTTTTATGGCGCACGCTGGGGCGATCCTTGGCTTCTGTAAGCAAGCTCACCAGCAGCAGTTGATTCCAGATAGCGCTGTAGTGCAGCGACGCAAAACACCAAGGGGCATAAGCCAGCGGTTCAGCCGCCAGGGCATTTGCCTGCGGCACCGCACTCAGCTGCACCGGTTTTATGGCTTCGCGCAATTGTTGTTGCAACACTCGTGCCCTCTCGGTGCCAAGAAAAGCCTCAGCTAACGCTGCTGCTGCAGGTGCATTGCCATCTGCCCCTAGTTCCAAAGGCACATCAAGCCCAACGGCCAGTTTGAGTAGATCGTTGAGATCTGCTGGATCGGGGGCCGCCTGGTTGAGAAACAAACCCGGCAGTTCAAGGGCTGCGAAATGACGGCCAAGGGCTTGTTCGGCAGGGCGCACCAGTTCCCTCAACCAAGTGATTGGGGCATTGGCAGCCCCGATGGCAAACCAACCACTACGCCGCTGATCAGGTAAGCCCTGGGCCTGTTCTTTAAGGCTTTCAAGCGGGGGTAGAGGTAAATCAAGATCGAGGCTGGCTCCTGCTGCTACCCGCTGCTGGCGCAGAAGTAGCACCAAGGATTGCAACTGCTCCAACAGGGGTAGATATTCCTTTAATGCTTTGAGTGCAACGGGGGTGGTGCGGGCTTTGGGCTTGCGATTAACAAAAGCTTCCATGCTTTTTGAATCCAAGGCAGCATCAAGCCGAACGCTCGAACGGCAGAAGTGGTAATGCAGCAACTCCCCTTCTGGGCTGAGATCAAGGGCAACAGAGAGGGCGCTGTTTTCTTT
>VFLB01000060.1 GCA_009914645.1 Synechococcaceae bacterium Bin_79_3 | reverse complement strand
GCTGATCCAACTAATGCCTACTTACCTCAAAACTTTGGCACTGGTAGTTGGGTTGTTTATACCGGCACCCACGACAACGCCACAGCAAGGGGCTGGTGGCAGCAACAATCAGATGAGGTGAAACAGCAACTGCAAAATCTTTTGGGTCATCCGGTGGAATCCCCTGGTTGGGAATTGTTGCGGTTAGCGCTTGCATCCACAGCAGATTTAGCAGTGGTACCGCTGCAGGATCTGATGAGCCTTGATGATCAGGCCCGTTTCAATACCCCAGGCACAGCAAGCGGAAATTGGAATTGGCGATTGGATCAACCAATTGCCAATTTGAGGGGCCATCTTGAGGGGCTGCAGCAACAAGGCAAGCTTTATGGCAGAGGTCTTATTTCTGGGTAGAGCTTTAGCAATTTAGTGAGCGGTTGCGCTTCTTTTTTAAGGCCCTGTTGCGGTGCAATCGGAGCAGGGCTGAAACTGCCGGATCTAATTAATTGTTGTTGTTGAAGGTTTAGGCCGTAGATGAGGGCCATCACCAATGTTCCATAGGCAATAGTGCCTTGCCAGGTGCTGAATAGTTCGATCGATCCAAGGGTGAAACCAGTTAAGGCGCCATCTCCGCCCACTGAGTTTCTGTGGATTGGTGGTAAAGCTGTCTTGATTATTTCTGCAACTTCTGTTTTTGGAAGCGCTAAGCGTTCCGCCAGTTTCGTGAGGATCGTGCCAAGAAAAGCAGCTTCCGGCAGCCGTTGAATCCAGCCTTTTTCTAGGGCTTCCAGCACAGCGGTGCTAACGCGCGTATCAAGGGCTAGCTGGCGCATGCTGAGGTTTTGCTGTTCTCTTTCCCGCTGCAAGCGCAAGCCAAAGGAACGTAAAGCAGCTTCCTGCTGTTGCTGCTTTACGGAAATCTTTTGGTTGCTTTTAACTTTGGCCACGGAAACGCTTTGGCTTTGCTGATTGTTCGTAATCGGGTTCGGGGGGATTTAATAATTTGGCAAGGGCAGCGGTTTCGCTTTCACTTAGCCATCGCCAGGCCCCAGGCTCTAGATCGCCTAATTGCACTGGCCCCACGGATAAACGCTGCAGATCTAAAACCGGATGGCCCAATAATTCCGCGGTGCGGCGAATTTGACGATGACGCCCCTCCTTCATTTCAATTTCTACCAAGCTGCGCCGCTTGCCATGTTCCTTTAAAGCCACAAATACCGCACGGCTAGCGATCCCATCAAGGGGTACCCCTTTGCTCCAGCGCTCCAATACCTGAGGGCTGGGGTTCCCCTCTACCCACACCAAATAGCGCTTGGGATGATTAAAACGTGGGTGGGTGAGGCTGAGGGTGATCTCACCATCGTTGCTAAGAAGCAGAGCCCCATGGCTAAAGGCATCCAAGCGCCCCACTGGGTGGAGCCCTTGCCCCCTGGCTAGATCCGGCGGAAGCAGATCTAAAACGGTGGGTCTGCCCATCGGGTCGTGGCAGGTGCTGTGCACTCCCCTCGGTTTGTGCAGCAGCAAGGTGCAGCAGGAAGCCTTGGCAGGGAGTGGCTTGCCATTTATTTCAATGCGATCGATTGCTGGATCGGCTTGGTCGCCTGGTTTTGCCCGCACCCCGTTTACCAAAATGCGGCCTTGAAGCATTAACTCTTCAGCCCGGCGCCTGGAGCACACCCCCGCGGCAGAAAGTAATTTTTGCAACCGTAAACGGCTCATTGGCTCACGGGCAACGACAAAACCAACAATGCACCACCACTGCTGTTGTTGCGGGCGCGGATATGGCCCCCATGGGCTATCGCGATTTGTTGCACGATTGCTAAACCAAGGCCGCTGCCCACCCTTTTGGCACGGGCTCGGGAGGGATCACCTCTATAAAATCGTTCAAACATATGTTGCAAATCCTCAGGACTAAAACCATTGCCTTGGTCGCTTATTTCTATGCGCTGCCAACGGCCTTCAAGTTGAAGTTTAACGTTAATTTCGGTTTCATCTGGGCTGAAACGCAAGGCATTATCAAACAGATTCAAAAGGGCTCTGTGTAATAAAGTTTGATTACCCATTACGGGGTGGGCATTACTGCTTTCGAGCACAAGATCAATCTGGTGTTGCTCTGCTAACGGAGCAATAGTTTGCCATGCTTTGCTAACTAAATCACGAATATCTACTATTTTTATGTTGCTTTCAGTGTTATTTGGAGATGAATTGTCAAGTTTATTTAATTCCAATAAATCTGAAACTAGGCGCTGTAAGCGATCTAGTTCTCTTTGCAATCGTTCAATCTGAACCACCTGCTTTTTGATGGGGTTTTGGGCAAGGGATTCGGTTACAAGCGATAGGGCGGTGAGCGGGGTGCGTAATTCGTGGGCTACATCGCTAATCCAGCGCTCCTGTTGTTGTTGTTGGGATTGC
>VFLB01000002.1 GCA_009914645.1 Synechococcaceae bacterium Bin_79_3 | reverse complement strand
CTCTGGCAGATTCTTGATGGGGGGATTGAGGATCGCCTCGTTTGTGAATTGATCTGGGAGCGTTTGGGTTATCTGCAAGCAGCGGATCTGGTTTGGCAAGCCGGACCATCAACTCCGCCAGAATGGAGCAAGGCCTATCCGATCGCGCCGGATTTCATCGCAGAACGTGCCCCAACAGTGATGCTTACCAGATCAATACCAACTTCATATAAGCAATTGTTGAAAGAGGAGCTTGGATTTAAGGGATATCCAATAAACCAGTTGGTACCCCGCCTAACCCGACGAGCGACCGCCGTAAGTTGGTTATTGGCATGGCGTAAAACAAAAGACGGGCCTGTAGGGTCAATAAATAAGTAAATAAGAGGACAAAGCCGTGGCTCTACCGGTGGTAGCAATCATCGGGCGTCCAAATGTGGGTAAATCCACCCTGGTAAATCGGCTCTGCCGCAGCCGTGACGCCATTGTTCATGATCAGCCTGGGGTTACTCGCGATCGCACCTATCAGGAGGGCTATTGGGGGGATCGCACTTTTAAGGTGGTAGATACAGGCGGACTTGTATTTAACGACGACAGCGAATTTTTACCTGAAATCCGCGAGCAAGCAAAACTAGCGATGGCAGAAGCTGCTGTGGCTGTAGTTATTGTTGATGGCCAATACGGCATTACAGCTGCTGATGAAACCATTGCTGAGTGGTTGCGCCATCAGAATTGCCCAGTGTTGCTTGCGGTAAATAAATGTGAGTCGCCAGATCAAGGTTTAGCAATGGCTGCTGAATTTTGGACCCTCGGCCTTGGTGAGCCCTATCCGGTTTCCGCTATTCATGGGGCCGGCACTGGCGAATTACTCGACAAAGTAATTACCTTTCTGCCCTCTACCCCTGAGCAGGAAGGCCTTGAAGAACCGATTCAAATGGCCATCATCGGTAGACCAAATGTTGGTAAAAGCAGCATTCTGAATTCCATCTGCGGCGAAAATCGAGCAATTGTGAGCCCGATTCGCGGCACCACCCGCGACACCATCGATACAACGATTGAGCGGGAGGGAAAAACTTGGAAATTGCTTGATACCGCAGGTATTCGCCGTCGCCGCAGCGTTACCTATGGCCCTGAATT
>VFLB01000013.1 GCA_009914645.1 Synechococcaceae bacterium Bin_79_3 | reverse complement strand
TGGCTTCAGTTTCATTACTAAGGCTGCGCCATCCGATCAAGGTGGGGCTTGCTTCTGCGATTACTCGCTCTGAAAGCACCACCGCCCCTAATCCTTCAGGGCCGCAACACCATTTATGGCCAGTGAATGCATAAATATCAGCCTGATTAGCTGCATTATCTAGATCAAGGCTGCCCACTGATTGAGCGCCATCTACTAACAGCCAAGGTTTTTTTTGATGCCGCTGCAGTTCTTGAGCCACCGTTGCAATCGGCATGGTGATTCCTGTATTCCAGAGCAAATGAGAAAGCACCACAAGGCGGGTGCGTTCTTGCAAGCCGTTTTCAAGCGCCTTAAGTAGCTGGCTGTTGCTACGCACTTTCTGCACATCAAAGCAGTCGATTACCAAGCCTTGGCGCCGCGCCAGTTCTTTGCAGGCGGCAACAATGCCTGGATGTTCGGCGCTGCTGATTAAAAGCCGATCACCAATTTCAAATGGCAGCCCCCATAAGGGCAGAACGCAGCCGCTACTAACGTTTTCAGTAAGAGCTATGCGATGAGGCGCCACCCCGCATAAAAAGCTAAGGGCCTTGCGTAAGGCTGAGAGCTCAAGGTTTAACCAAGGCCACACATCACGGCCGAAGGGACCAAGCTGCTGCAGTTTTTGCCAGCAACTCACCATCGCCTCAAGGGAGGTGTTAGGGAGAGGGCCTTGGCCGCCGTAATTGAAATAATGCTTACCTGCTAGAGCAGGCATTTGCTGCCGCAAATCGAGGCTCAAGGCTTTAGAGCACCTGGCCTACAGCCACTGCAGCAACAGCGGAGAAAACAGTGATGCCAAGGGCAGTAAGTGGGGATTGACCTTGAGCTACCGCAAGAGTGGTGATAACGGCTGCTCCAAGGGCGGCTACCGCCAATTGATTGGTGAGTTCAGCTTGGTTTGGGGGAAGTTTCAACTTCATCGTGGCCTGCTGGTGTGGTCGATAGCTAAACCGTAGACAGAAGTGCCGAATTGGGCTTGACAAAAGCACTGCTTCTTCACTCAACGCAACGTATTGGTATTCATTTTTTCTTAACAAGCGGGCCTAGCTCTACCCTCCCGAGCCCATTGCTGCAGTCTTTCCAGCGGTTCTCGGGCGGTGCGGCTAAGGGGAACCAGATCGGCAGCAGCACTGATTAGATCAGCTTCGCCAAATTCCCTAGCTTCACTGAAGGCCACGAGCATTGCTTCAAGCACCACTTGTTCCAGTTCTGCGCCAGAAAAACCAGCGCAACGATCAACCAAGGTGTCTAGGGGGATGCAGTGTTGGGGCCTGCGTCTACGCAAGTGCAGGTTGAGAATTTGACGCCTTTCCTCCGGTTCCGGCAAGCTCAATACAAACAATTCATCAAACCGCCCCTTACGCAGTAACT
>VFLB01000033.1 GCA_009914645.1 Synechococcaceae bacterium Bin_79_3 | reverse complement strand
TGCTGTCGGCGAAGTTGCCGGCCCGCAGGCGAGTGCGCAGTAAATCTTTGCCCGTAAAGCTGGTGTCGAGGTTTAAACGTACGTCGTAGTTAAAACTAACGGCCTCACCCAGGGGCACATTTCCTTCCAGCAAGCCCTTTAGGAACTTACGCGCTGCTGCTTTTACCGTGGGATTCGTTTGTTGCAGTGGGCTTAAAGTTCCATATTCCGCAATCGATAGATCCAGCGGGTTTGTAAATGTGCCGGCGTTTGTAAATCCACCAGGCGCAGTATTCGCAAACGTGCTGTAAGGAGCAGTTGCAACATCGCTTGAATAGCGAATCAAGCCGCCACCTTTAACTGCCCGTGAGGCATTACCTAATGCCACCAGGTTTTGCATATCTTTCTTATCAATACTGAAACCACCGATTGATGGTTTCATTCCAGATGTGCTGCTGATGGTATTTGCCATCACGCCAACTAAATCAGGCGTAACAACCGTGCCAGCTGGCAAGGCGTTATTCAAAAAGCCATAGGTGCCAGTAACGCCGGTGCCGCCTGCTGGCGCACCAGGATTAGAACGCAAGCCAGCAACTGCAAGGTTGCCACCTACATACTTACCAAGACTTTTTCCTGGTTGGCCCACCACTCCAATAGAACCTGAGCCTGCTCCACCGGTCCAGGTGGCGGCCTTGGTAAAGGCCTCTACGTTGCCATTTGGTGTGCCTGTTGCCGAGTAGCTCGCGCCGCCGGGGGTAACGCTATAGGCATTGGTTTGAACGGCGCTTGTAAATGCTGCCGATTCAGATATTCCAGTGCCAACTTGGGCAACAGGGCTTGTGCCTTTATTAGCGCCATCGAACTTTGCTGCGCCAAGCCAAAACACCGCCTGACCTTTCAACTTTGTGGTAGTTGAAAACTGTGTTGCAGCAAGATCTGCAACTTTTGTTTCCAAGCCATCAACTTTTGCTTTTAATACCGCTAGCTCTTTCTCAAATTCCTTCAGTAGGCGTTTTACCTGCTCTGTCATCTCCGTAACACGATCAAGGCAGCCATTC
>VFLB01000145.1 GCA_009914645.1 Synechococcaceae bacterium Bin_79_3 | reverse complement strand
TGCATGTGCCCAGCTGGCGCTTGCGCTGGGGCCGGCGCTTGAGCCGGATCAAGCGGCTGCTCTTAAGGGCTTAAGCGCCATAAGTTTGTGGTGTGACTGCCAATTCATCCCACCGGCCGTCTGATAGCGGTTTTAAGCCATTGGCCTGGTTGCGTTGCCGCAGCCAAACTTTAGATAATTTACTGCGATTACTTAGTTACTTACCAGAGCAACGGCGTACAGCTCTCTGGAGACTATTGCCGATTTCTGTGGTTCCAGGACTCCTTGATTTAGCGCTTGTGGGCGTGGGTGCCAGGTTGGTAGGTGCATTAGTTGGCACAGACCTAGAAGACAAAATGCCAGGGGTGAAGGTATTTGGTGGCAAGCCACTAGATCAAACCCTGTGGCTGATTGCAATATTTATTGGCCTTGCTTGGCTCGCTTCTTTCTCAAAGTTATTTCTGCAATTGGTGCAGCAAAAGGTAACAGCAAGGATCTGGCGTGATCTGTCAAATGAAATTCATGCCCGGGTATTGCGCCAGCAATATGAATATCATTTAACCCGCTCAACAGCTGAATTAACCACATCGATTCTTTCTAATATCCGCCAGGCTGCCAGTGGTGTAATTAGCCCCACGTTGCGGATATTTAGTTCTTTAATATCTATATTATTATTGTCTTTTGGCATTCTTTGGATCGGGCGTTTTCCTGCCTTTTTATTACTTGTAATCGTGATCTTGGCTTATTTGGGTTTATCCACTCTGGTTACGCCATATTTACGCCATGCCCGCCAGCAAAATTTGCGGCTTGAGGTGCGTTCCACCCATTTGCTACTTGAATCATTGGCTTCTGTGCGGGATATCACCCTCACCGGCACCGAAAGTCATTTCCAAACGGCTTTTAGTAAAGCGGGTGAACGGGCGCGCAGATACGCCTGGATGTCGGCGATGTTGCCGATTGTGCCGCGGTTACTGATTGAACCTTTAGGCATCACCTTGATCTTTGTGATTGGTGCGGTGCCTGCCTTGATGCAGGGGGAACCCCAAAAGGTATTGGGGATTTTGCCTTTCCTTTCTGCCCTTGCGATCGCGGCCCAACGGCTTACGCCACCACTGCAAGAGTTATTTCATTCCCTCACGGAGTTGCGGGGAGGACTGCCTCAGATAAGCCATACCGTGGATTTATTGGAATTACCGGTGGAACGGCTCACCCTTGGTTGCCCCGGAGTGCCAAGCCCTGCCGGGATGTTTCCGCAGCATTCAATCCGCTTACGGGATGCCTGGTATCGCTACCCAAACACTGAGGAATGGGTTCTAAAGGGGGTAAATCTCACAATTCCGGTGGGTTCTCGCATTGCCTTAGTTGGCAGCACAGGCAGTGGTAAAACCACTACAGCGCACTTGTTATTAGCTCTATTGAAACCGGAGCGTGGCAGTTTTGAACTAGATGGAAATCCAATGAGCGTTGAAGAAGTGCCTGCCTGGCAGGCAAATTGCGCTCAAGTGCCGCAATTTATTCAGCTGCTTGATGCCAGCGTGAAAGAAAATGTTGCCTTTGGTATTAATAACAACCGCATCGATGAAGATCGCGTCTGGGAAGCGCTTGAGGCAGCGCAGCTGGAGGAATATGTGGCGGATTTACCTTTCGGGCTACTCACCCAGGTGGGTGAAAATGGTCATCAGCTTTCTGGCGGGCAACGCCAACGGCTCGCACTTGCCCGCGCTTTTTATCGCAATTCAGGCTTTTTGGTGCTCGATGAAGCCACCAGTTCCCTTGATAATCGCACTGAAAATGAAGTGATCAATGCCCTTGAGGTGGTGGGTCGCCGTTGCACCACGGTGGTGATTGCCCATCGGCTTAGCACGATTGCCAGGTGCGATCGCATTTATGAATTTGAGCAGGGTGTGATCAAGGCATCTGGCACTTTTGAAGAACTACGGCAGCGCTCAACAAGTTTTCAAGAATTAGCGAGGTTAGAGCGGTTTAGCCCCGCCACCTAAAGCATGCAAAATCCCGTGCAGGTGGTGTTGCTGCAGGAGGCTGCCGCTATCACCGCGGCGGCGGGCCGTTTAGATCCCAAACAATTGGATCAAGCCCTGGCATTACTAGAAAGCTGCCAGGCAAGCGGAGCTAAATTAGTTGTTACCGGGGTAGGCAAAAGTGGCATTGTTGCCCGCAAGATCGCTGCCACTTTTACTTCCATTGGCCTGATGGCCATTTACCTAAACCCCCTCGATGCACTCCATGGTGATCTGGGGGTAGTAGCGCCAAATGATGTGGTGCTGTTGTTATCTCGCAGTGGCGTTAGCGCTGAGTTGCAAGCAATGCTGCCCCATCTGCGCCGGCGTGGCAGCCGTTGCATTGCCATCACTGGCGGTTTGCAATCTCCTTTAGCACTTAGTTGTGAAGTGGTGCTCGATGGCGGGGTTGATAGGGAGGTGTGCCCCCTGAATTTGGCACCCACCGCCAGCACAGCAGTGGCGATGGCGATTGGTGATGGCTTAGCGGCGGTATGGATGCAACGGCGTGGAATCTCAGCTCAAGATTTTGCTGTAAACCATCCAGCTGGTGCTCTCGGCCGCCAGCTCACCCTTACTGTTGCCGATTTAATGCTGCCGGTGCAGCGCTGGCCGCCTTTAGTTCCCGAAGCTCCGCTAACGGAGGTGCTAACGGCTCTAACGGCTACCGGGGTGGGGGCTGCCTGGGTAGAAGATCAACAGCGGCCTGGTTTTTTGAAGGGATTAATAACAGATGGTGATCTACGCCGCTGCCTGCAGCAAAAAACAGCGCCGCAATGGGCGCAACTCAATGCCAGCCAATTAATGACGCTTGATCCAATTACGGTGCAACCAGATCTGCTGGCGGTGGCAGCTCTTGAGCTGATGGAATGCAACCGCCGTAAAGCGATTGCTGTTTTGCCCGTGCAGGCAGCTAATGCTGAATTGTTGGGGTTGCTGCGGCTCCATGATCTAGTGCAAGCGGGATTGAGCTGATGCAGGCCGAGTTTCCTTTCACTTTGATTGCAGGGCCCTGCGTAATCGAAAGCCGCGAGTTGGTGCTCGAAATTGCAGAAGAGCTCAAGGCAATCAGCGAGCGGTTGGGGATCAGGGTGATATATAAAGCGAGTTTTGATAAGGCAAATCGCAGTGCAGGAGATAGTTTCCGCGGCCTTGGCCTAAACCGCGGCCTTGAAATTTTGGCGGAGGTGAAGCAGCGTTTTGGCTTGCCATTGCTTACTGATATCCATGAAAGCCAGCAGGCAGCAGCGGTGGCGGCAGTGGTGGATGTGTTGCAAATACCAGCTTTTCTTTGCCGCCAAACCGATCTGCTACAAGCTGCCGCCGCAGCGCTGTTAGAGGGCCGCGGCGCCTGGGGTTTGAACGTAAAGAAGGGTCAGTTTCTAGCCCCTTGGGATATGGCAGCACTCGTGCAAAAGTTGCGGGCGATGGGATTAACAGGGCCAGAGCAGCTTTGGCTTACGGAGCGTGGCACCAGTTTTGGCTACAACACTTTGGTGGTGGATTACCGCAGCTTGCCCCAGTTGCAGGCCCTTGGCTGCCCGGTGATCTTTGATGCCACCCATGCGGTGCAACAACCGGGGGGCTTAGGTAGTAGTAGTGGTGGCCAACGTCAATTTGTTGCCCCCTTGGCAAGGGCAGCGATGGCGGTGGGGGTGGATGGTTTATTTATAGAAACCCACCCAAACCCGGAAAATGCTTGCAGCGACGGACCAAACATGGTGCCACTGCAGCGTTTAGAAGCGCTTTTAAAGCAATTATTGGCAATTCGCGCTGTTGCCCAAGCTGAACCTTTTGC
>VFLB01000318.1 GCA_009914645.1 Synechococcaceae bacterium Bin_79_3 | reverse complement strand
CGCAACCAACGGGGGGGCCACATTTTAATTGCGCTCAGCAAGGTATTCAGTGCAGCCCAGCTGTTGCAACCTTTGATCTTTTGCTTCCACCATCGCCTGCAAGCCAAGCCTGTATGCGTGCAGCGCTTCTCCGAGGCTTTGATCTTGAAGAGCAAGGATTTGCAATGCCAACAAGGCGGCATTGCAGGCATTACCGATGGCAACTGTTGCCACCGGGATGCCAGCCGGCATTTGCACAATTGAATAGAGGGAATCGAGTCCGTTTAGGGCTTTGCTCGTAACGGGAACTCCAATCACCGGCAAGGTTGTGAGCGCTGCCACCATTCCAGGCAAGTGGGCGGCTCCACCGGCTCCAGCGATTAACACCTGCAAGCCTCGGGCTTTTGCGCTTTCTGCGTAATTAACCATTGCCTTTGGCGTGCGATGGGCAGAGAGCACCCGTACCTCATGGGCTACGCCAAATTCTTCCAACACTTCCACTGCCGCTTGCATGCAGGGCAAATCCGAATCACTGCCCATCACAACTCCCACCCGCGGATCCTTAGCCATCGGCAGACTGCCACTGCTGGCATTCTCATCCTGTTTCCATGCAGCTGCCCATAACTGCTGCCCCTGAGGGGCGGTGGCATACAAATCTGCGCCTACCAGAAGCGGCTGGGATGCCACAGCGGCGCTGGCGTGTATTTGTAAGCCAGGAGGGCTATATCAGCCGACTCCTACCCCTTCCCATGGGTGCTGCCGCAGCAGGCATTGATTGCAATGGTGCATGGCTGAGCCCCGCTGGGATTGATCTACAGATCAATGGTGGCTTGGGGTTGGCCTTCCCTGAATTGCAAAAAGAGCAGTTACCCCGCTTATTTGAGTTGTTGGATTTGCTTTGGCGTGATGGGGTGGAAGCGATCTGCCCCACTTTTGTTACCTGTGCGGTGGCGCCTTTGCGGCGTGGCCTTGCAGTGCTTGAGGAAGCGCGCCTGCAGCATCGCCCTGGCCGGTGCCGTTTGCTGGGCGCCCATTTGGAGGGGCCATTTTTGGCGCCAGAACGCCGCGGCGCTCACCCTTTAGAGCATCTTTGCGCTCCCTCTATTGAGGCTTTAACGGAACGGATTGCTGGTTTTGAAAGCAGTATTGCGCTCGTAACCTTGGCGCCAGAACTGCCAGGAGCTGAGCTGCTGATTAATGCTCTGCGGCAGCAGGGAATATTGGTGAGCCTCGGCCATAGCGCCGCTACTGGCGAACAAGCGCAACGTTCCTACGGCCAAGGGGTGGGGATGATTACCCATGCCTTTAACGCGATGGCGGGTTTGCATCACCGTTCTCCTGGACCAATCGCGGCGGCCATTGCTGCGCCGCAGGTAGGCGTTGGTTTTATTGCCGATGGAATCCATGTGGCTCCCTCGATGGCAGTGCTTTTGCAACGCTTACTGCCAGAACAGCTGTTGCTTGTGAGTGATGCCTTGGCTCCCTATGGCTTAAGCCCCGGCGCTTACCCCTGGGATAAACGGCAGATCAATGTGGAGGCAGGCACCTGCCGCCTAAGTGATGGCACTTTGGCTGGCACCACCCTTGCTTTGCTTGAAGGGGTGAAGCGGTTAGCGACTTGGAGTGGAAATCCAAATGCGGCAATTCGGGCCGCCACTGTGCTGCCAAGGCGTGAGCTTGGTGATTTGCGCCCTGTGGAGCAACAGCTAATGGGAATGGCCTGGGTTGATAGCTTGAAATGGCAATTAGATGCTGATAACAAGCTCAATTGGCAGCGGAACGGGTAGGGTCCCCGGCAATGGCAGCTATGTAGATGAGCAACCTAGAAAAAGCGGAGGTAAAGGGCTACTTCGAAACAGTTGGATTTGATCGCTGGAATCGCATCTACAGCAACAGCGCTGATGTGAACCGTGTGCAGCGCAATATCCGCGTCGGCCATCAAAAAACCGTCGATAATGTTCTTGCTTGGTTGCAAGAAGATAGCGATCTAGGTGGCCGTAGTTTTTGTGATGCCGGTTGTGGTGTGGGCAGCCTCAGCTTGCCTTTAGCTCAGCTGGGGGCCGCAAACATTGCCGCTAGTGATATTTCAGAAGCGATGGTGCAAGAAGCCTCCAGGCGGGCGGCCGAGGCCGGCCTCGAGGCCGCCCGTGTGCAATTCAGCTGCTCCGATTTGGAAAGCTTGAGCGGCACCTACAACACAGTGATTTGCCTTGATGTTTTTATCCACTACCCGCAACCGCAGGCAGAGGTAATGGTTAAACATTTGGCAGGCCTTGCTGAACAACGCTTAATCGTGAGTTTTGCTCCATACACTCCGTTGCTGGCCTTGCTAAAAAGCATTGGTTCACTATTTCCTGGCCCAAGTAAGAGCACCCGGGCATACACTTTGCGAGAAACCGGCATCGTTGCAGCAGCGGCAGAAGCTGGCTTTAAACCCCTGCGGCGCAGCCTTAATAAAGCCCCTTTTTACTTTTCAAGATTAATTGAATTTGAACGGGTTAACTTGCAATTAACTTAATGGAGCACTTGGGAGGATTTT
>VFLB01000156.1 GCA_009914645.1 Synechococcaceae bacterium Bin_79_3 | reverse complement strand
TTGTGAGTGGTGAAGGGATGTGGCTCACTGCTGTAGCTCTTTCAGGGGTTTCTTCGATCATGGGCGCAGTTAATTTTGTAACCACGATTATTCGGATGCGGGCTCCTGGAATGACATTTTTCCGCATGCCGATTTTTATTTGGACAGTATGGGCTGCCCAAACACTTCAATTAATTGGCTTGCCTGCTTTAACAGGTGGCGCAATTATGTTGTTATTTGATTTAGTAGTTGGTACCAGCTTTTTCCAGCCTGAGGGTGGCGGTGATCCCGTTCTTTATCAACATTTTTTCTGGTTTTATTCGCACCCAGCGGTTTATGTGATTATTCTGCCCGTCTTTGGCATCTTCTCTGAATTATTTAGTTGCCATTCACGCAAGCCTGTTTTTGGTTATAAGTTTGTTGCCCTAGCTTCGTTTGCAATTGTATTTCTTGGCCTAATTGTTTGGGTGCATCACTTCTTTCCTAGTGGGGTGCCGGAATGGATGAGAAACTTGTTTATGGTTACAACTATGCTTATCTCAGTGCCAACTGGTGTGAAGGTTTTCGCCTGGTTAGCAACAATATGGGGAGGGAAATTACGATTAAATACCCCAATGCTTTTTAGCCTTGGCGGACTTTTTAATTTCGTTTTTGCAGGTGTTACTGGCATTATGCTTGCTACTGTGCCTATAGATATCCATGTTAATAACACTTACTTTGTGGTTGGACATTTTCATTACGTTATTTACGGCGCTGCAGTAATGGGTATTTATGGTGCTATCTATCATTGGTTTTCTAAGTTCACTGGCCGGATGTACTACGAAGGCCTTGGTAAATTACACTTCTTTTTAACCTTTATTGGTACAAATCTTAACTTTTTTCCAATGCATCCCCTCGGTTTGATGGGAATGCCGAGGCGAGTATCTTCCTATGATCCGGAATTTACATTTTGGAATGTTGTAGCTAGTTTGGGTAGTTTCTTATTAGGTGTTTCCATTATTCCGTTTCTCCTTAATATGATTAGTTCTTGGGTTCGAGGCCCGCAAGCTCCACAGAATCCATGGAACGCCATCGGATTGGAATGGTTGCTTCCCTCACCTCCTCCAGCTGAGAATTTCGAAGAAAATGTGCCCACTGTTATCAGCGGACCCTATGGCTACGGCACGGGTAAGCCTCTTGTGGAGAACCAAGCGGCCTATGAAACCCAATCTCTTTTGGAGGCATAAAGAATGGAATCCTCAACAGCTAATAATGAAGGCCATGGAATGCACGCCAGCCATAATCTCACTGGTTTTATTATTTTTCTCTGCTCAGAAAGCGTAATATTTATAGCTTTTTTCTCTGGATTTGCATTGTTAAAGTTAAATGCGCTTGATTGGTTGCCGAATGGGGTAGCAGGTTTGGAATGGCAAACCCCATTAATAAACACATTCGTTCTTGTTTCTAGTTCTGGCACGATTTATTTGGCTGAACGGCAGATGGTTCGTCAAAACATTTGGGGATTCCGAGGTTGGTGGTTAGCAACCATGGCTTTGGGTGGCTATTTCCTTTGGGGGCAAGCAGTGGAATGGAGCGGTCTCCAATTTGGCTTTACCTCTGGCACTTTCGGTGGCACCTTTTATCTACTCACTGGTTTTCATGGTTTGCATGTGCTCACAGGAGTGTTGCTTATGTTGTTAATGCTTGTGAAATCGTTTATACCTAACAACTACAAAGGTGGCGAGCAGGGAATCCAAGCCACCTCCCTGTTTTGGCACTTTGTAGATGTGATCTGGATCATTCTCTTTCTGCTTATTTATGTGTGGCAACGTTCTTAAGGAGGAATCCCAATGATCATTGACGACTCGCATTACGACGTGATCATTATCGGTAGTGGTGCTGCGGGCGGCACAATGGCCGGTGCCCTGGCATCAAAAGGCCACAAGGTTTTGCTGCTAGAGCGGGGCGGTCAGATGGCCTTGGCAGATCAAAATGTTGCTGATGTGGATTTGTTTCGAAAGGATAGATATCATCCAGCTGAGCGTTGGTTCGGCCCCGATGGCGATCCTTTCCCTCCTCAAACAATTTACGGTTTAGGTGGTAACACCAAAATTTGGGGCGCTGTGCTCCAGCGCATGCGCAAAAAAGATTTCGAAGCCGTTCATTTGCAATCCGGGATATCACCTAGTTGGGAAATAGGTTATTCAGATTTTGCCCCTTTCTATGATAAGGCTGAACAATTATTCCATGTTCATGGCCTTTGTGGCGCTGATCCCACCGAGCCGCCAAGAACTAACTCCTACGTGGGAAAACCAAAGCCCCTGGAACCATTTTTAGAGCCCCTACGCGAAGCACTGCTGCGCCATGATTGTTATCCCTATGATCTACCAATCAGTTGGTCTAATAATCAAGAGGATCCAAGCGGTGATGCTGAAGTATTTGGAGTAGCAGAGGCGATTACACACCCTAATTTCAAGTTAAGAACTGGAGCGAAAGTTAGCTGTTTACATGTTGATCCCTCGGGCAGCAAAATTAAAGGGGTGGAGGCATTAATTAAAAATCAAGCCTGGCTATTTAAGGCTGATTATGTTGTTTTAGCCGCCGGTGCAATTAATACTCCTGCGATTTTATTGAGTTCCACCAGTGATGCCCACCCCCGAGGCTTAAGTAACGGTTCAGATCAGGTTGGCCGTAATTTAATGAAGTTGCAACTCACTTCTATACTTCAATTGGCAGCTGTACCTAACTCTGGCCGCTATCAGAGATCATTTGGTATAAATGATTATTACTGGGGCGATAAAAATGTTAATTTCCCCCTTGGGCACATCC
>VFLB01000056.1 GCA_009914645.1 Synechococcaceae bacterium Bin_79_3 | reverse complement strand
TAAACCAGGTGGTGCAGCCCCCGCGGACCGGTGGTGCCGATATACATCCCCGGGCGCTTACGCACCGGCTCTAAGCCTTCGAGTACTTGAATTTGCTCGGCGCCGTAGGCCGATTGAACCTGAGAGTTGGAAATGCTTGCTTCGCCCATGCTGTTGTTTCCGCTGAGGGGCCCTTGATGGAAGCCAAACCCCAGCGGGACCCTTCCGCTGAGCTTAGATCTTACCACCGGTGGCCCAGAGCGGCTGCTGGGGGCCTCTCAGCTTGAATTTGCCATGGGGTTGGAGTATTCCCTTGCAAGCAGAGTTCAACCAGTGCCAGCCGGAAGTGCCAACAAAAGACCTCATGGTGGTGCTTTTAGGCCCCACCGCTAGCGGTAAAACCGCCCTTGGCATTGAACTGGCTTTGGAATTGGGCTGCCGTGTTTTAAGTGTGGATTCACGCCAGATCTATCAACATATGGATGTTGGTACGGCAAAACCAAGCGCAGCAGAACGCTCTGGCGTAACCCACGAACTGCTGGATCTGGTGCCGCCAAACCAGCCGTTAAACCTGCAGCAATTCTGTGAGTTAGCGCAGCCCTTAATTAGCGCAGAACTGGGCCTAGGCCATTTGGCTTTGCTCGTGGGGGGCAGTGGCCTCTATTTACAAGCCCTCAGCCAAGGGCTTCAACCACCAGCAGTAGCGCCCCAAGCCTGGCTGCGGCAACAGCTTGATGGCCTTGGGCAATCCTGCTGCCATCAATTACTAAGCAAGGCAGATCCGCTCGCCGCTGCCCGCATCCACCCAAACGACAGGATTCGCACCCAACGGGGTTTGGAGGTGCTTTATGGAACAGGCAAACCGCTTAGCAGCCAGCAAGGCCGCAGAGCTCCAGCATTTGCCGTTTTAGAGCTGGGCCTTAATCCCCCTGATCTGCGCCAACGCATCGAGCAGCGCAGTGCTGCGATGTACGCCAATGGGCTGGTGCAAGAAACGGAATTGCTGCAAAAGCTTTACGGCAAAAATTTAGCGCTGCTGCAAACCATCGGCTACGCAGAAGCGGTGGCATTGCTGGCGGGAGACCTAAATCACGAGGAAGCGCAAGCACTCACAGCAAGGCGCACCTGGCAATTCGCTAAAAGGCAACGCACCTGGTTTAAAAACCGCCACAAACCGCTTTGGCTAAACCCGCAAACGGCCCTTAGAGATGCCCTTGCAGCTATCGCAGCAGCTAAGGCATAGAGTGAAGGGTCACCTGTTGAACCACAGTTCCCCCTCGCCTTACTGAATGGCCCCACCCCGCCCCCGTTTTGATCGCCGCGCCCCAGTTCGGGAACTACCGAACATCAACGACAGAATTAGTTACCCCAACTTAAGAGTTGTGGATTCAGACGGCAGTCAACTTGGGGTGATCACCAGGGAAGCAGCGCTGGAAGTAGGCAAAGAAAGGGGCCTTGATTTGGTACTGGTAAGCGAAAAGGCAGACCCGCCTGTATGCCGAATAATGGACTACGGGAAGTTCAAATTTGAACAGGAAAAGAAAGCAAAAGAAACAAAGAAAAAATCCCATCAAACCGAGGTAAAAGAAGTAAAAATGCGCTACAAAATCGATGAGCACGATTATCAAGTGCGCATCGGCCAAGCGGTGCGATTTCTTAAATCCGGCGACAAGGTGAAATGCACCG
>VFLB01000206.1 GCA_009914645.1 Synechococcaceae bacterium Bin_79_3 | reverse complement strand
TTTACTGAACATTTGGTCCAATCGTTATCCCACTGAGGCACTTGCACAAAAGAAAGAGCTGCAAATAAGAAACCAAATAAGCTCAGGAACATTGGCGCTTAAGAATCTGTTACAAATCTAGCACCAATTCTTGATATCCGCGTGAATTGTGCCTATGCGTGGCATAGCGCCGCTCAAGGCGGGCAAGCAATCGCCGCAAACACCTAGGTACGCCAAATATTTTTAAGCAAATCGTTTATCGAAATAGAATAGGCCTTAAGCATATTTAAAGTAATTGTTGAATTGCTATCTGGTAAATTCCGAGCAATTAAACTCCCCAGATATTCATATTCTGCATATTTTCCAGTAAAATTAAATGCCAAAATCTGGCAATTTTCAAGATCGTTAAATGGACAATCTTTTTTATGTGGGTCCCATAAAGTAAGCGCTAAGCGCTTGAAGTTAATAATTTTATCGTCACTTAACTGTAGTACAACATGGGCAACAATTACTTCAAAATCAATTTCTAATGGAAAACGAACAAGCTGCTCTTGAGTGCATTTCTTAATCGCTTGATCGTGATTTAAAGCAATATTTAAAAGAATATCAAATTTTTCATCTGTAAATTCAAGGTAATCATTGTTTAAACCCAAGCCCAAATCCCAATAATTTTCGCAATATTCCTGCAGAAGAGCTCTCGTAGCTTGTTCCATCCTGTGCTAATAGTAATTCAAATGCACTAATGCTTGCGGAAGAGCGCAATTGGCGTGATAACTGCTTAAAGTAATGCTATCGAAAATGCAAACCATGCCAATAAGAAAACTGTTGAAAAAAAGCTTGCTATGGGTGTTAACCGATCCAAATAAAACAGAAACAGGAGCTGATCCGATCAATGCGCTAGTAGAAAATCAAATTGAGCAAAAGGAGAAGAATCCAAAAGCTATAAAGCAATGGACATACCTAATTAAAAAAAGATGGGATGAGATGCCCACCATACAAGGAAAAACTGGTTTAGTACTTAAATCACTGCTATTAATCCACGAAAAAATAACAGATGCAAATCCT
>VFLB01000129.1 GCA_009914645.1 Synechococcaceae bacterium Bin_79_3 | reverse complement strand
AGGCTTCCGCAATACCTCTACAAGCCATCGCCAATTGCCAATAGCCAGTTGGAGTTTCAGGGGAAGCAAAATTGAGATTATCGGTAACAGCGATTGGTTCTGCCCCAACGCAGCTGAGGTTGCGAGCTGCTTCCGCTACTGCAGCCATGCCGCCACGCTCTGGATCCAAAGCCACCCAACGGTTTGGGCAATCAACGGTGGCCGCCACGCCCCTTTCACTGGCCTGCATTGCCTTGGCACCTTCTTGATAACGCAAACGCAGCACCGCTGCATCTGCACCGCCCGGCACCACAACGGTATTGGCCTGCACTTGATGGTCGTACTGACGCCACACCCATTTCTTACTGGCGATTGTTGGATCATCAAGCAACTGCAGCAATACGGCTCCCACCTGATCAACGGCAAGGGGCAACAAACTATTTTCCTGCCAACGCCAGTGGGCCTGAATTGCTTCAGGCGGTTCACTAAGCAATTCGCGTTGATTAATTGGGGTGTCTTCCGCTAAGGCACGGGCAGGCACTTCTGCTGCTACTTCACCGTGCTGAAGCACCCTAACCACCTGTTCTTGCAACACTTTTCCCACCACTGCCGCCTGCAAGCCCCAACGGCGAAAACGCTCCATCAACTCCTCTTCTTTTCCTTTCTGCACCACAAACAACATGCGTTCTTGAGATTCAGAAAGCAAGAAGTCGTAGGCGGTCATGCCCGTTTCCCTTGCCGGCACTAAATCAAGATTCAGCTCAATACCTAAATTGCCTTTGGCAGCCATCTCAGCGCAGCTGCAGGTGAGGCCAGCGGCCCCCATATCTTGGGCAGCCACCACCACTCCGCTTTTAAAAGCCTCTAAGCAGGCTTCGATCAAACCTTTTTCCAGAAATGGATCACCCACCTGCACTGCGGGCCGATCATCAAGGGAAGCTTCACTAAGTTCAGCGCTAGCAAAACTGGCTCCACCCATGCCATCACGGCCAGTGGTGCTGCCCACATAAACCACAGGATTACCAACACCACTGGCACCGGAACGCACAATTTCTGTGGTTTCCATCAACCCAAGTGCCATGGCATTTACCAATGGGTTACCTGAATAACTGGAATCAAAACAAACTTCACCACCCACGGTTGGAACACCAACGCAATTGCCGTAGTGAGCAATACCTGCCACCACACCCTCCATTAAGCCGGCATTACGGGGATCCTCAAGCGGACCAAACCGCAGGGCATTAAGCAGCGCTAGTGGCCTTGCCCCCATGGTGAAAATATCGCGCAAAATGCCGCCCACCCCAGTAGCAGCACCTTGAAATGGCTCAACTGCAGATGGGTGGTTGTGGCTTTCGATTTTGAATGCCAGGCGAAAACCATCACCCAAATCCACTACGCCTGCATTTTCCCCAGGCCCCACCAAAATTCGTGGCCCTTCGGTGGGGAACATCCCCAACAAGGGCCTGGAATTGCGATAACAACAATGCTCAGACCACATCACTCCAAACATGCCTAATTCAGCGCGATTGGGGTGGCGATCCATACGCCGCACAATTTCGTTGTAATCCTCTGGAGTTAATCCCTCCTGCTTTATCTGCGCTTTGATCTCAGGGGAGGCCTGCTCAAATTCAGAGTGCTCAAAAGCTGAATTAGACACCAGGGGTTACCGCTCCACATGTCATCACAGTGTGAATCAGAGCTGTGAACCAGAGCTATGAATTAGATCAAATCCATGGATCTTCATCTGATTCAGGTTTAGGGGAACGGCGCGCTGTTGGGGCTTGATCCTCCGCTTCATCACGAAAGCGATCACCCCATGAACGCAATCGATCTTCAAAACCATCAAAGGAATCTGGAACTTGATCGCGCCATTGCTTTGTGCGCCGCAACATCTGCTGGCGAATGCTGGCTTTTTCAAGGGGCAGATCGTCCAACTCCCGCAGAGAAGTGATCACTTGCCCGGGTTGTTGATCAAGCAAACGATCTGGATCCAAACGCCAGCGGCTACTGCCTGGTAAGCGCGGATCACTGCGGGCCACTAAATAATGCAAAATCCGACCGCTACGCACCTCCACTACTGCATCTACCAAACGGCCAAGGCATACTTCGCCCGCACCAAATAATTCAGCATCCAAAAGGGTTGGCAATAAAGCGAGGGTTTCTTGATCGCTGCTAGCAGCTTCACCCCGCACGATTACCTCCCCTTCTGCCATTGCTACCAGCTGGTTCAAACGCCAAACATTGCGGCCTGGCCCAAAAGCTGAAGGCCTTGTGCTCCAACCTAAAAGTCGATGGCAGGGGGGATGCATCCATGCCATGTGGCCAAGCCCCAGATCAAGGCCGTCCTCAGTGCGCACCCGAGCTCGCAACAAACCAGATATTGCCAAATTCGCTAGTGCTGCCACTTCAGCTGCGGATCTGTACTGGCATCACCAGATAAGTAAAAGAATCTTCCTCTGCCTCGCCATGCAAGATCGCAGGGCTAGTGGAGGTATTGAGCCTTAAACACACCTCTTGCGCCGCCATTGATTTCAATCCCTCCAATACATAGCGCACGTTGAAGGCAAGTTCGATCGCTTCGCCTTCCATTCGGATCGTTAATGCTTCCGAACCGCTACCCACATCTTGGGCATCAGCGCTGAGTAGCAACTGAGAAGTGCTGGGATTTGCGCTGAATTTAACTACGTTGTTGTGTTGATCAGCAAGCACCGCAACCCTTTCAAGGGCAGCAAGCAGGGGTTTGCGTTCAATGCTCAAACTACGAACAAAACTATCGGGTATTAATTGGCCGTAGTTGGGATATGTGCCATCGAGAGTGCGGCTGGTGAGCACTTGATCCGCCCACAAAAACACCACCTGGCCGCGATCGTAAAACAAACTTATTGACTCCTCACTGGGGCGAGCTGATAGCAAACGTTCCAGTTCCCGTAAGGAACGGGCTGGCACAGTTACAGCAAAAGGTTCAGCCCCCTGTTCCCCTCCAGCTTGATTACGCCTAACCGCTAAACGATGGCCATCGGTGGCAGCAAATTCCAAGCCGCCTTCCTCCACCTTGAGGTGAATGCCGGTGAGGATTTGCTTTGCTTCATCGCTGCTGCTTGCAAAAAGAGTGCTCCGCAAGCCCTCCACTAAAGCGGCACCACTCAACAAAATCGGCCTGCCATTTTGGGCAAGTGGTAATTCAGGAAAATCTTCAGCGGTCATACCGCGCATCTGATAGCTGCCAGAAAGGGCAGTGAGTTCCACCTGTTCTTCCCCTTCAGGGCAGGAGAGGGTGATGGGGCCATCAGGAGGTAAGCGGCTAACAATATCGGCGAGCAACTTTGCGGGCAGGGTGATGGCGCCACTGCCTTCTACCACCGCTGCAAAACTGGTTTGGATCCCGAGGCTTAAATCAAATCCGGTGAGGCTGATCCGCCCTGCAGCTGCATCGGCTGTAACCAGCACATTTGCAAGTACCGGATGGGTGGGTCTACCAGCAATTGCACGGCTTACCAATTGCAGGCTGCTGTTGAGCTCTGTTTGGCTGCAAACCAACTTCATCCCTT
>VFLB01000250.1 GCA_009914645.1 Synechococcaceae bacterium Bin_79_3 | reverse complement strand
TGAAGCTTGGGGAAATTGATTAGCACCGCAGCTGCACCCTTGACGGAAGCAAGCCTCGAGCCTCAACTCAAGCAGGAATTTTCGACAACCGGAACAATTCAGTGGCCATAGGCAATCTCAGCTCTGTGATCAGATAGACAGCCAAAAAGCGGCAGTTTTGACGAAGCCCTTTTTCTGTGGCGTATTGGTGTAACTGATAAACGTCAACATTGGTTAATCGCACTACCACAGCCGCAGTAGTAAATGAATATCAGGTGAGTTTTCAAACCTCTCTGCCGAGTTCTTTATTTGAGGCCATGGTTCAATTCATTGATCTTCATCCTCAATGGGATCAATACCGCCTTCTACAGGCTGCTCTTGCTGGGTTTTTGTTGCAACAGGGGGGGCAACAGAGTTCGCAGCAACGGGAATTAACCCGCAGATACGTGGATTGCATGTTTGGCAGCCGCAACAACCTCACTTAATAAGGCGTTCATTTTTTGGGATATCAGTTCTTTGGATATCAGCTGGTTTTTTTTCGGCTCCCCCCTGGGCCCAGCTAAAAAACAGCCAGTAGCTCACGATTGCCAAGCCTGCAGCTACAACGAGAGCGGTTACCTGTTCCAAACGCTTGAGCATCTAGGCAGCAAGGTGGCTGATTAAGAGTCTGCCGCGCCGCATGCTTGGTAATGTCTGCCCATTGGTGCTGGCAAGATGCTGCGGCTTGAACGGGTCAGCAAGATCTATCCCACCGGGGAAGTGCTGCGGGATGTTACCTGGGAGGTCAAAGCGGGGGATCGGATTGGCCTTGTGGGGGTTAATGGCGCCGGTAAATCCACCCAGCTGCGGATCATTGCTGGCTTAGAAGATCCCACCACTGGGCTTGTGGTGAAGCAAGGGGATCCTCGAATCGTTTATTTGCAACAGGAATTCGACGTTGATCTGCGCTCAACAGTGCGCCAAGAACTGTTTCAAGCTTTTGGCGAAGCAGCAAAAGTGCTCAATAAGCAAAAAGCGGTTGAGCAGGCCATGACCAGTAGCGAAGCGGCGGAAAACCCTGCCCATTTAGATAAATTAATTGAGCAATTAGGAAGCTTGCAAAACCAATTCGAAGCATTACATGGCTATGAATTAGATGCTCGCATCGATAAATTATTACCCACTATTGGTTTCTCTCAATCAGGGGCGGAAGATCTTGTTGGCGACTATTCCGGCGGCTGGCAAATGCGGATCGCTCTTGGCAAAATACTATTACAAGAACCAGACCTGTTGCTCCTTGACGAGCCCACAAATCACCTTGATGTAGAAACAATTCAATGGCTTGAAAACTATCTTCGCGATCAAACTGTCCCTCAAGTTGTAATTAGTCATGATCGCGCATTTCTTGATCGCGTATGTAATCAAATTGTAGAAACAGAGCGCGGTGTATCACGTTCTTATTTAGGTAATTACAGTGAACACCTAGAGCAAAAGCTCTTAGAACAGGAGGCAAATCTATCCGCCTTTGAACGGCAGCAAAAGGAACTTGCTAGTCAGCAGGCATTTATCGACCGTTTTAGGGCTAGTGCCACCAGATCTACCCAAGCAAAAAGTCGCGAAAAATTGCTGGATAAAGTTGATCGCCTCGAGGCTCCAACTGAAGGTATTGGGGGACCTCGTTTCCAATTTCCCCCCGCCCCCCGCAGCGGTCGCGAGATTGCTGTATTTGAAGATCTAACCCACAGTTATGGCGACAAGATTTTGTTCTTAGGGGCCAATCTGGAGGTGGAACGGGGTGATCGCATTGCCTTTGTGGGCCCCAACGGAGCTGGTAAGTCAACGCTGTTGCGCTTGGTGATGGGCAACGAAAAACCTGATGAGGGTTCAGCTCGCTTGGGGGAGCACAACGTGATTGCTGGGTATTTCGAGCAAAACCAAGCCGAAGCTCTCAACCTTGAAAAAACAGTAATAGACACCATTTTTGAAGCAGTGCCTGATTGGACCCAAACCCAGGTGCGTTCATTGCTTGGCAGTTTTTGTTTCAGCAATGAAGCTGTATTTAAAGAGGTGGGCAAACTTTCAGGGGGAGAAAAAGCACGGCTTGCATTGGCCTTAATGTTACTGAGTCCGTGCAACTTGCTGGTGCTGGATGAACCAACAAATCATCTTGATATCCCCGCCAAGCAAATGCTGGAGGCAGCCCTTAAGGAATATGAAGGGGCCGCATTAATTGTGAGCCACGACCGTTATTTCTTAGCCCAAGTTGCTAATAAAATAGTCGAAATTAAAGATGGCGATCTTGTGCTTTACCGAGGCGATTACGCCTACTACCAACAAAAAAAAGAAGAGGAAAAAGAACTGTT
>VFLB01000090.1 GCA_009914645.1 Synechococcaceae bacterium Bin_79_3 | reverse complement strand
TGCGATCCACCAATTTGCGTAAAGCCCCAACAAAAGCTGCGCCAGAACCGCGGCGCCAAGGGCCCACCACGATCAGGCCGGCCTTATTTGGGTCCAGAACCAGGGGGGAGGCAAGCGTTGGAGGATCCACATCGAGATTTACAACTCGATCAACCGGTTTTTTGGGAGCCGGTGACGTTGCATTTGCATGGAGCGGTTCCTCAAAAGCAAGGTTCAGGTGAACAGGCCCTGCAGGCACCCCAAGGCACTGACGCCAGGCCAGATCAGCAAGATTTTGTAGCCGTTCGCCTGTTGCTAAGTGCAAACCGTTAAGGGGGCCTTGCAACAGTGCCCGGCAGGCCGGTTGCAGAAAAGCCTCCTGGTTAACACTTTGATTAGCGCCGCAATTTTTCAAACGTTCCGGCCTATCGGCGGTGAGAAAAATCAGAGGCAAGGCACTGCGATCAGCCTCCACTGCTGCCGGCAATAGTTCAGCAACAGCAGTGCCCGAAGTTGTGACCACGGCCACCGGCAGGCCATTAGCCCTGGCCAACCCCACACCAAAAAATGCAGCTGAACGCTCATCGATTGCGGTAAAAAGTTTTAAGCCTTGGCTTTCTCTTCTGAAGGCCGCTAAGGCAAGGGGCGCTGATCTACTGCCAGGGCATAAAACCAAGCGGCGCAAACCAAGGTCCATAAAGGCCCCCAACAGGGCCTCGGCTGCGTTGAGATTGTCGGTGGCATCAGGGCCCACTGCATTGATGCGTTAAGAAGCAACGATTGTGCTTCCTACTCTGCCCGCTATGGCTGAATCGAAACCCCAAAAAAGTGCTTGGTCTCAAGTATTTAGCTTTTTTTTAGTTGCAGCACTTGCTCTCTTACTCCGTTGGGCGGTGTTGGAACCCCGCTGGATTCCTTCCGGTTCAATGCTGCCAAGCCTTGAATTACAAGATCGAATCTTGGTTGAAAAGCTGAGCCAGCGCTTTAAGCGATTGCCAACACGTGGAGAAATTGTGGTGTTCAGAGTGCCTGAACCACTTCTTAATTCCGGCTACGACCCCAAAGCTGCCTTAATAAAAAGGGTGGTGGGCATACCTGGCGACCAACTAGAGGTGATTGATGGTCGATTGAAACGAAATGGTGAATACGCGAACGAACCATGGCTGGCTGAACCGATGAACTACAACATGAAATCAATTGCAGTGCTGCCAGGGCAGCTGTGGGTATTAGGAGACAATCGCAACGCCAGCCTTGATTCGCACATTTGGGGCGGATTGCCACAGCAAAACTTGATTGGTACAGCCATTTGGCGCTATTGGCCCCTGGCTCGTTTTGGAGCAATCAAAGCAAAAGCAAGCTGAACGGGCCTATTTGTTGTAGATTGTTATTAGGGCTACAACCGGTGGCAGATTGTTCAATCCTGAGTTTTTAACATCCGAGTCAGATCCAAGCAGCGGCAACGGATTGATTCGTTACCTACAAGATCAAAGCCCTGATGTGTTGCAACGAGTTGCCCGATCTGCAAGCCCAGACATACAAGAAATCATCCGTCACAACGTGCAGGGTTTACTTGGCATGCTGCCTGGTGAACAGTTTGAAGTAAAGATTCAAACCAACCGAGACAACATGGCTGGATTGCTTGCTTCTGCAATGATGACCGGCTACTTCTTAAGGCAGATGGAGCAGCGCATGGAACTCGAGCGAACTGTGTTTGGTGCAGGCGGAGAAAACGACGAAGATAATATTGATTTCTAATTAACAGCCTGAGTTCGTAGCCCGTATCAACCAACTAATTATTTTTAAAATTTAATTTAATGGCACAAGTTTTAGTTTTTCTAACTGCTTATTGATGTTACGCATCAAACTGCGGTTTGCTATTTCAGAATCAGTTCTTCCAGCAATCCAGCGTTTATATAATAATTTGAAAGTTTCATTGTCAACAGGAACGGGGGCATTGAAATGAGCCGGTATCACCCATCGCACCGGCAATAAGCTGCAATTCATTAACCAATCAGCCATAAGTTTTCTATGGCGCGGAAACACTAGTTCTTCAAGGATTGGTGCCACCTGCAAAGCACCCGCTTTACTAAGAATTTCAAAATCATCCTCCCAGGATTCCTGCCAGCGAAATGGAAACATACGCAATACCTGGCTTACAGCAGCGGGCCTTAAATAACAGGCAAATAACACTAGGCGGCGCCAACCCTTCAAGCGCATCTGAGGGGAATCCAGCATCGCTTCCGCCCCTGATTCACGGCCATGAAAAAGCAAAGGCCTTGGATCTTGATCCAGTAATGATGGCCATTGATCAGAAACTGAAATCAACGCATCGGTAACAAGCAAAGCTCCTGTGGCTTTATGTAAACAACAAGCTTCATGAAAGGGCCCCGGACCCAATGGCACGGGCCCAAGGGAAAGCCAATGCAGCTGATCTTGATGGGGTAATCCGTCTTTAAAAAGCACCCTCGTGCGACCTTCAGGAAATCCCAACCAAGGCAGCGGTAGTGGCAAGGGAAAGCTCCATTGGCCGGGGGTAACCCACAGCTGCGCCTCTGGAAAAGCCCTAGCCATTGCTGGAACTCCCACCTTGTGCTCAAGGCCAGAGCTGCTCGGATGCACGATCGTGCGAACGGGCCCATGCTCATGCTCCAACTGCTTTATCAATGCAATACAGGCAGCTGTGGCAGCCACTGGCGCATAAAGCAGAAGCCCTTCCTGCAATTTTAAAACCAGCATCCGAATCGGTACAGCCACATAAAAAACCCCTTGCAGCTGTTCAAGGGCCCAAAGCTGGCCTGGGAGCAATTCGCGCCTGATGGTGTGCCGTTTGCCGTAGGGATAGAGGGGCAGCAGGGGCCACCAGGGCCAATGGTGGGCTTTTTCGTTAGCCATACCAGCACAATTCCATTAGCAACAATAGGAATTGCCATAGAGAGACCAGCTGATCGGTAGGATCCCGGCGCCCGCAGCTCCCTTAGATGGCAAACATCAACCACCCCCCCAGCCGCACGATGCTGAACCTTCTGCATGTGCTGCCGGCATTTGCTGATATTGATGCTCTACGTTTAAATGTGATTGTGGAGCTTAACTCCATGACCATAAATAAATACGAACTTATCACTGAAACCGGTCATCTAAAATTAGATCGGGTTGGATATTCATCGCTTTCCTATCCATTTGCCTATGGCTGTATTCCCCGTACCTGGGATGAAGACGGAGATCCCTTGGATGTGGAAATTGTTGGAGTAACTGAACCATTAGTGCCCGGCTCATTGGTGGAAGCTCGAATTATTGGAATAATGACATTTGATGATGGTGGCGAAGTAGACGACAAAGTTATTTGTGTATTAGCAGACGACAAACGCATGGATCACATCACCAGCTATGAACAGTTGGGAGCCCACTGGTTAAAAGAAACTACCTACTACTGGGAACATTACAAAGATCTTAAAAAGCCTGGCACCTGCAAAGTAAATGATTTCTTAAATTGCGACGATGCAATACGTATTATTAAAGAATGCGAACAGCGTTATTTAGATACAATTGAAGCACAATTAGTAAATTAATACACTACTAATTACGAATTGGCCTGGGGGGTGGAAATTAGGAATCTCGCCATTGCTTCTCCCACCCTCATGCCATCAATAGCGGCTGATAGTATTCCACCGGCATAACCAGCCCCCTCTCCAGCAGGGAATAAGCCGGGAGTATTAACACTTTGAAAATCATTCCCTCGGCTAATTCTTACGGGCGAACTGGTGCGGGTTTCAACGCCCGTGAGCAGAGCATCTGGTGAGTCGAATCCGGGAATTTGTTTAGCAAATGCCGGTAAAGCTTCTCTCACGGCATAAATTAATTCTTTTGGCAAAGCTGTTGTGAGATCAGTTGGGGTGACACCAGGGGCATAGGAGGCTTTCAAAGGGCCTAAATCCTTACTGGCGCAACCAACTAAAAAATCGTCGAGCCTTTGAGCCGGTGCATTGTAATTCTCCCCCCCCAATTTATAAGCGTGGGCTTCCAATCGACGTTGGTATGCAACACCAGCCAAGGGGCCAGTGGGATAATCAAGTTCAGGGCTAATGCCCACAACGATGCCGCTATTGGCATTGCGTTCATTGCGGCTGTATTGACTCATACCATTAGTAACTACATGGCCTTCTTCTGAAGTAGCTCCCACCACCAAGCCACCAGGGCACATGCAAAAGCTATAAACACTACGACCATTGCTGGCGTGATGTACCAGCTTGTAATCAGCTGCACCGAGCCTTGGATGACCCGCAAAACCGCCCCATCTTGCTCGATCAATTAATTCCTGTGGATGTTCAATGCGAAAACCAACTGAAAATGGTTTTGCTTCTAGATAAACACCTTGACTATGGAGCTGGTGAAATGTGTCCCGGGCGCTATGGCCAATTGCCAAAACCGCTGCAGAGGTGGGAATAATGCTGTTATCAGCCATTATTAATCCCCTTAATTGGCGGCTTCCTTCCTCTAAATCGAAGCCCACCACCTGCTTTGCGAAACGCACTTCCCCGCCAAGCGCTTCAATCCGGGCCCGCAATTGACGCACTACTCCCACCAGTTTGAAGGTGCCGATATGGGGTTTATGCAAAACCAAAATTTCAGGGTTTGCGCCGCAAGAAACTAATTCTTCGAGCACCCAGCGGCCATGACGTTTACTTTCTTTTACCCCTGAATAAAGCTTGCCATCAGAAAACGTCCCGGCACCTCCTTCACCAAATTGTGCGTTTGAGTGGGGTTTAAAAGAGCTGTTACCTTTCCAAAATCCAAACGTGTCGGCGGTGCGTTGATTTACCGCGCAACCACGCTCCAAAAGCAAAGGTTTGAAGCCCTGTTGGGCAAGAAATAAGGCCGCGAAATAACCGCAGGGGCCTGCACCAATTACCACAGGGCGCGTGCTGT
>VFLB01000100.1 GCA_009914645.1 Synechococcaceae bacterium Bin_79_3 | reverse complement strand
TTGCTTCACCTAAATCTAGTTTATTCCCCACAATTAGCAGATGTATTTCTTTTGGGATTTCAATTCTTAGGCTTTCATCATTAGGAGTCCAGCCGATGTGAATATTATAAACCAAGATTACTACATCTGCGCTTGCAAGGGCTTTGCGGCTGCGCTCAATACCTAATTGTTCAACTTTATCTTCACTAGGTCGAATTCCAGCTGTATCAACCAAGCTGATCGGCACCCCATCAATCACTAAATCAACATCAAGCAGATCGCGGGTGGTGCCAGCTTGATCCGTAACTATTGCCCGTTCATTGCCACATAGCTGATTAAGCAAACTGCTCTTCCCCACATTGGGACGGCCCACAATTGCCACCCGCAGCCCTTCCCGCAGTAGTTGCCCCTGGCTTGCTGCTGCAATTAGTAATTGCAATTCTTTTGCAACATTTTTTAGCTCTGTAGTAACCGCTTGGGGGTTAAGGGGCGGTAGATCCTCTTCAAAATCAACCCGCGCTTCTAATTCAGCTAATTGATCTAGCAGCTGTTGCCTGAGCGCTTCTATTTTTTCTTGCAAGCCGCCAGCAAGGCCTGCCATCGCAAGCTGGGCAGCCCGCCTACTGCGGGCCGTGATCAGATCAATTAGCGCCTCTGCCCTGGTGAGATCTAAGCGACCATTAAGAAAAGCTCTTTGGCTAAATTCCCCCGCTCGGGCCCGTTCAGCGCCAGCGGCCAGCACAAGATCCAACACCCGCTGCACCACCACCACGCCGCCATGGCAATGGAGTTCAACCACTGTTTCACGGGTGAAGCTGCGGGGTGCCCGCATCAAAAGCAGCAGGGCTTCATCAATGCGTTCTCCCGTAGTGGGATCGCACACATGGCCATAAAGCACTCTGTGGCTATCCCATTGCTGCTGGCCAGCGCTGCGAAATAATTTGCGCCCAATCTTTTCCGCTTCAGAGCCACTGATGCGCACAATCGCAACACTGCCCTCTCCGGCAGCTACCGCTGTTGCAATAGCCGCAATAGTGCTGCTGTTATTCATGGCACTGCTGCCATTTGCCGAGCGCTTGCGACCAATAAATAATTAAAACAGTGCCGCCCCCCAAAACAACAGCAGTGATAACGCCGCAGATTTCTCTACTTTCTGGGATCAGCACTGTTCTTACAATGCCATAGGGCACCAACGTAATCAGTTGCAATCCAAGTGCTACGAGGGCCAAAACAATCCCCCAGCGCCTTTGCAGTAACAGGGCAATACAGGCGGTAATGCCGATGACCAAGGCTGGCAACCATCCCGCTAATGCCACTACAAATGTGGCAACATGCATGGAATCAGGCGTTGTTATTGCAAATTTTATTGCAGTTCCAGCTGCAATAAAGCCAAATAAATTAAGCATTAAGCCTAATATTGCTAAGTTCAAATTGTTTTGAACTGTTATCAGTCTATTCATTGGTAACATGGCAGATTCATACTAATATTTCACACAGCTGCAAGATCTGCCCAGCTAGATCGCAAAAGTTTTGTTGGCGCTGCTTGCTAATTCATCCTTTCAAGGGGCAGCTGGGCTAGTTTTATTCACAATTTATTTCAAACAATGATTCCAAAATTTAAGCTTCCACCAATTTCTGGCAATGAAGCTGAACTGCTTGAGTTGCTTCAACAAGATCAGCCTGTGTTTGTAAAGAACTCTAAGCTTGATTTTTCGCAAATTAATTCTGCTTTTTGCTGCGCATTGCATATGCATCAGCCAACGATTCCGGCCGGTGCAAATGGAAGCCTTATTTCGCATTTACAATATATGTTTGAACACCCAAGCGAAGGAGATAATCATAATGCAGAATCTTTCGCTAATTGTTATAAACGCCTTGCGGAAATAATGCCTGAATTGATAGAGGCCGGATGCAATCCTCGAATAATGTTGGATTATTCTGGAAATCTGCTCTGGGGATTTGAGCAAATGGGTCGTGTTGATATTATAAATGCGCTTAAATATTTAACCTGCGATCCCAGCCTTCAGCCCTATGTGGAATGGATGGGCACTTTTTGGAGCCACGCGGTTGCGCCCTCTACTCCAATACCAGATTTAAAACTTCAGATCACGGCTTGGCAGCATCATTTTGCAGCTTTATTTGGCAATGATGCATTGCAACGGGTGAAGGGCTTCTCCGCCCCAGAGATGCATTTACCTAATCATCCAGACACGCTTTATGAATTTATAAAGGCTTTAAAGGAATGCGGCTATCGCTGGTTACTTGTGCAAGAACATAGCGTTGAAAATTTAGATGGCAGTTGTTTGAATCAATCTCAAAAATATATTCCAAATAAATTGATCGCACGAAATTTCAAAGGCGAATCAGTTTCAATTAAAGTATTAATTAAAACCCAGGGTTCCGATACAAAACTTGTGGGGCAGATGCAGCCCTGCTATGAGGCGCTGGGGCTAGCTAAACAGACAATTGGCAATATGCAAGTCCCCGCTTTGGTTTCACAAATTGCTGATGGTGAAAATGGTGGAGTGATGATGAATGAATTCCCCCAGGCTTTTATTCAGGCTCATCAGCGCATCGCAACGCAAGGCTCAACAGTAGCTATTAATGGCACTGAATATTTGGAGCTACTAGAGGCTGCTGGTGTGCAGGAGGATGATCTGCCAATCATTCAAGCCGTGCAGCAGCATAAGCTATGGCAGCAGATTGATAATCAATTACCACCAGATACCAGCGCAATGGTTGGTGCTTCCTGGACAAATAATTTAAGTTGGGTGGAAGGTTATGCGAATGTATTGGAGCCGATGAATCAACTAAGTGCAAAATTTCACCAATTGTTTGATCATCTGGTAACTATAGATCCAGGGATTACAAAAACATCTAATTATCAAACTGCACTTTTATATGTTTTATTGCTGCAAACTAGTTGTTTCCGTTACTGGGGCCAAGGCGGCTGGACTGAATA
>VFLB01000118.1 GCA_009914645.1 Synechococcaceae bacterium Bin_79_3 | reverse complement strand
GCATCGTTGTGAAAGAAGCCAAGCCGTTCACTGAACTATTTGGGCGATAAAGAGCCACATAACTGTTGATCAATGATCTTGCTTCCCTTTGCTGATTAGCCCTTTCAGGGCCTTCCGCAGGGGTGGAAATAGTGGTTAAAAGAGCTTCAGCTACTGCGATCGTGTCGTCTGCATAGGAACCGCTGAGCCCTGAGGCGGATTCACCACAGGCACTGAGGCCAAAAACCAAGCTAGTAATCAGAAACAAGGCAAGCAATTGTCTGGTGAATTGCTTAAACAACGGATTGAGGAGTGTTTGCAGCGTTTTGATCAACATCGATCCCCGGTTATTCAACACTTTAAATGCTGCGCCAGCGAGGGGGCATTTTTGCAACTCCGCAATGGCCTTGAGAAAGCTGCCGTAACCAAAGCGGAGGCAGTGGCCCTTCAAGACCCGACCAGCTCCGCTCCAAAGAAGAATCACGCCGATCAAGGCCTAGCAAGGGATCTTGGCGCCGCAGATTTATTAAACTGATAACGCCACTGCTGGGGTGAGCGGCATCGCATTCCAATTGAACCTCCAGGCTGATCTGTTCGCCACCGGGATTGCTAAGACGAAGCGGCAACTGCCAAAAACTGCGGCTTGAGCTGAATTTGGTTTGTGTTTTGTTGTTCCCAAGCCACACCTCTCGGCTGCCAAGCTGAGCCACTTTCTGCTCTTCAAAGTGCTGCTGGCATGAACAAATACAAACCAACATTGAAACTATCCCGGCTAGCGGAAATAGCTTCATAGAGATCCAGCCCTTTGAGTAATCAAACGCTCCAGTAACCAGCTCACTAAAGATTGAGCCGCCCCTTCCTGTTTGTTGCCACTGCAGCGCTCCACCAACTCCACCACACCAGTTGAGGCCCCTCTGCCAATCACCATTCGCCAGGGAATTCCTAATAGTTCTGCATCCTTAAATTTCACACCCGCCCTTTCATTGCGATCATCCAACAACACATCAACTCCTGCTTTAAGGAATTGTTCGTAGAGGTTTTCCGCCAATTGCACCTGTTGCGAATCTTGGGCACTGGCAATAACAAGCACCAACTCAAAGGGTGCAATTGGCACAGGCCAGATGATTCCAGCAGCGTCGTGATGTTGTTCAACAGCCGCTTGGGCCAAGCGCGACACCCCGATGCCGTAACAACCCATCCATAAAGCTTCTTCCTGCCCCTGTTCGTTAGTGAATCGGGCCTCAAGGGCTTCGGAATATTTACGGCCCAATTGGAAAATATGCCCCACCTCAATGCCGCGAGTGGCTTGCAAAATTTGGCTTGGATCATGCAAGCAACGGTCGCCAGCCTGGGCTGAGCGCAAATCATGCACCTCTGGTAGTGGCATGGTGCTCGAATTCCATTCTGCTCCCACCAAATGTTGATCTAAACGATTGGCTCCACAAACAAAACGCACCAACTCAGCAGCACTGGTATCGGCGTAGCGCAGAAAATTTGGCGCTAAAGATGAGCCATCTAATTGACTGCCAAGCAGCACATTATCTGACAACTGAGGACCCACATAACCAAAGGGAATTAAACTAGCATCAGCAAGAGATGTAATATCTAGTGGATTGATTTGCAACAAGCTACCCCAATCAGCTGCATGGGCCCTTGTGAGTAAATTACTTAATTTCACTTCATTTAATTGTTGATCACCCCGCAGGCTTAGTAATAAAGGTTGAAAATGTCCGCTGCTAAAACGAGCCACAAGCAACAAAACTTTCACGATTTGGCTTGGTTTAAACCCATTGCTTGAACAGATACCTTCAATACTGGTTTGCCCGGGAGTTTCAAGAAATCGACATTCAGCTGCGGGCAGCAGCTCAGGTTCAGGTGCTAGGGATTGAGCTTTTTCTTGGTTAGCGGCGTAGCTGTTGTCGGGGCTCATCAAGATCAGGTCTTCCCCTGCAGCAGCGGAAACCATGAATTCCTTACTAGCTGAACCGCCGATAGCACCGCTATC
>VFLB01000261.1 GCA_009914645.1 Synechococcaceae bacterium Bin_79_3 | reverse complement strand
GAGAACGGTTGCAGGGCCATGAATTTCATCGCTGGCAGCTGGAACCATGCCAAGCAATAGAGCCTCAAACAATTGCTGTTGCAACTGAACCAGCCTGGCTATTGGAGGGCTGGGGCGTGCCGGCAAGGCTTGAAGGCTGGTGCAACGCAGCTCTACACGCAAGCTGGCTTCATCTTCACTGGGGTGGGTGCCCTTCAATCCCCAAACGACTGCGGGACGCTGCACTGAAATGCTCAAACAATCTGTGATCAGCAACACCACTTCAAGCTGCCGGTGTGATGCGAGATTTGGCCAGTAATTATCGATTGGTTTGAAATTCGCTTGAGCCAAACCAACCCCAGCTAAAAATGAACAAAGGCAAAGAGATTTGGTTACTGCGCCATGGGGCAACCGAATGGAGTCGCAATGGTCGCCACACCGGCACCAGCGATATTCCCTTGCTACCCGAGGGGGAAGCTGAAGCTGAAGCCCTTGCGCCCCTGCTGGCCCAGCAACAATTCAGCCGCGTCTGGGTAAGCCCGATGCAACGGGCACGGCGCACATGTGAGTTGGCGGGCTTAGGCGCTGTAGCGGAGATCAATGAACTACTGCGCGAATGGAACTACGGCATATATGAAGGCATCACAACCCCTGAAATCCGCCAATCAGTGCCCGGCTGGAGTGTGTGGAGCCATGGCTGCCCAGAAGGGGAAGATGCCGCTGCGGTTACCACCCGCTGCACCCAGATGATCGCAGCGGCTCTCGCCATAGATGGCGATGTAGCCCTTTTTGCCCACGGTCATATCTTGCGAAGCCTGGCGGGCACCTGGATGGGCCTTGGCGCCATTGGCGGCAGGCAGCTGGCCCTTGGCACCGGCACCAATAGTGTGTTGGGCTTCGAGAGAGAGAATCAAGTGTTACTGCGCTGGAACGCACCGTGCCTATAACCCGAACCATTACGGAATTAACCGCCTGCGGCTTGGCGGTGGCCTTGAGTCCGTTGGATATCGCCTTAGTTTTTCTTTTGCTGCTGGGGGCTGCGCCATTACTGCGATCCAGCCTATTTAGTTTCGCTTGGTTTCTTTCCAACAGCATTGCCATAACACTGCTCTTAACAGTTGGGCGCTCCCTCACTCTTTCGATGGAAAGGGGCAGCGTGCAACAGGTGGGGCTTGATCTTTTCGCTGCTGGCGCCCTGTTGGCTTTGGGTATTCGCGAACTGGATCCGAAACCTGAAGGTTATGAAGATCTTTCGGAAGGTTGGATCCACAAACTGGAAAAGGTTGGCCAATTGCCTTTGTTAGTAATGATGTTGGTGGCTCCAGTAACCCTGGTATTAAGCCCAGATAATCTTTTTTTACTTGCCAAAGGTGCTGCTCTTGTTCAAGGGGCCGTTAATGAAACGAGCACTGAAATTGGACTAATTATTTACTTCAGTTTAATAAGCAGTTTATTTTTACTGCTGCCGATCTTGGTTTTACTGATTGGTCGTGGGCGGGTGCAACCTTGGTTGCAAAGAGGAAAGCAACTAATTGAAGATCGCAGCAGCTTGATTCTTGGCGGCCTGAGTTTGGCTTTGGCTGCCTATTTGGGCTGGCAGGGCTGGGCTGGTTTAGGTCAGTTTCAAATCATTAGTTAGCCATTCCCGCCAAAGCTCTTGCTCCTTTACAGGTTGCTCACTGCTACCCACAAGCCACACCCGTCGCCGCGCCCTACTTACTGCCACATAAATAAGTTGGCGGCGCACCTCTTCCTCTTGGGGCCAATAAACATCAGGAGCAACGAATACATCCCCAAAACTGCTGCCTTGGCTGCGATGCACCGTTAACACCGCTGCTGGACCCACAGCTGCAAAAGCATCCCGTAGCAAGAAATATTGACGCCATAGAAGGCTTCTTTGCTTTCCAACTGCCCCTTTGGCGCGGCTGCGTAGATCATTAAGAGCAAGATCTAAACGTTGGCGCCCGTCACTGCCCGGAGCTGGAGCTAAACGCAATCGCAATTGGCTTTCGCCAGCCTCCACATCAACCCTCAGGGTTTCAATTACTGGTGCATCGGCAATACCAAGATCGGCCAAATCACAGCGATCCGGGGCCACATCACGCACAACTAACTCACGATTGGAGCCCAACACCAGATCTGCCTGTTCGCTGTTGGCTAAGCCCTCTTGGCAGGCGGGCGCCATTACCGCAGCCCTAGTGATCAAAACCTCCCCTGGCAGCACCGAAAGCTGATCGGCCATGTCCCCATGCAAAGCGCGTCGGGCGATTGGCACCAAGCGCTCCAAGGTGCGATTCGTAAAACACAGCAAACGGGCGTGGTCGGGATCAAGCCTTTCGCTACTGAGCCGCAGGGCTGCCTGGGCTTCTGCAATCCACTCTTCACGGCACACCACAGCCACCTGCCCCTCTGTTGCGCTGATCGCCGCCATCAGTGGTGCTTGACGGCTAGGGAGCGCACCCGTGCGTAAGCCACTGGCTAAACGCAATACAGGGCCGCCATGGCGCACCACTTCCGTTAACTGGTATTGAGCCGCCCGCTGCAAAGCAAAAACAGCACTGCTGCTTTCGCCAACAGGAGGCAACTGGGCTGGATCACCAACAAATACAAGCCTGGTACCAAAGGGATGGGCGCATTGCAGGGTGATTTCTAAAAGCCTGCTATCCACCATCGAAGCCTCATCCAGCAGCACAAGGCCGATTTGCTCAAGGGCGGTGGCTGTTTGTTCGGTGGGTTCGCAGCTTTCGCGTTCCTCTTGGCGACTGAGCTTGAGACGCAATAAACGGTGAATGGTGGAGGGATACCAGGTGGGCCGCAAAGCTTGGTTTTCTAAGGCCGAACGCAATACCCCCACTGCTTTATGGGTGGGGGCTGCCACGGTCCAACAGAGGCCGGCCTTATCTGCAAGGGCAAGAAAGCGCACTGATAAAAATGTTTTACCAGTGCCTGCATAGCCACTCAACACAAATGGCTGGCCGGCGGCAGGTTCGTTTAGCCATGCCGTAAACGCTTCTAAGGCAATGGTTTGTTGGCTTGTTAAAACGGAGCCATCGGGATAACTCAGTTCAACCAACCCCCTGGAAGAAGCCAAAACGTTGGGCCAGCATTAAGGGGCTACCGAGCCAGGCCTCGCCTGGTAGAGCCACCAAAGGGCCCAGCAAAGCGCCTACAAAAACCTGCAATTTTGTATGCCCCAAACTGGTTTTTAAGACTGCCAAACCCTGGTTTGCGCCAATTTGGTTAAGCCGTTCGGCCATCTTTCCTGCTGCCATGCGCACACCGCTGGCGTCGTACATCACCACAAAAGCCACCGTTACCGCAAGGGCAAAAAGGGGGGAATCCAAACCGTTCTCCCAGGCGATTCCCGCTGCAGTGCCGGTTACCAAGGCGGAATGACTGGAGGGCATCCCACCGGTTTCAATCAACACCGCTAAACGCCAGCGTCGCTGTTGCACCAGCTCAACAAATAATTTTGAGAGTTGGGCAAAGCCGCAGGCCAGAAGCCCCCAAGTG
>VFLB01000119.1 GCA_009914645.1 Synechococcaceae bacterium Bin_79_3 | reverse complement strand
ATCAGTTATTGGTGCTGCGGCAGGAAAATGAAACCCTCGCCTCACGGCTTGGGGTTCAGGAACGTTTGCTGCGCATGGTGGCCCATGAATTGCGCACCCCCCTCACCGCCGCAAATTTGGCTTTACAGAGCTATAGACGCAATCAAATTGATAGCGAACGATTTTTTGATGTGGTGGATCGCCGTTTAGACGATATTGAGCAGCTTTCAAAAGACCTCCTGGAGGTGGGCAGCACCCGTTGGGAAGCAATGTTTAATCCTCAACGCTTACCGCTAGCGCCAATTGCTGCGGAAGCGATTCTTGAACTGGAAAAGCTTTGGGTTAACCGTTCGTTGGAGTTGCACACCGATGTGCCAGTGGATCTACCCGATGTATACGCAGACCAAAGACGCATGCGGCAGGTTTTGTTGAACCTGATCGAAAATGCCCTCAAATTCACCCCTGATGGGGGCCAGGTGAACCTTTCATTGCTACATCGCACCAGCCAGTGGGTGCAGGTGAGCGTTAGCGACAGCGGACCCGGCATCCCAATGGAAGAACAGCAACGAATATTTCAAGATCGGGTGCGATTACCCCAAACGGCAGCACAAGCTTCCGGCTTTGGGGTGGGTCTTTCGGTATGTCGCCGCATTGTGGAAGTACATGGCGGACGCATTTGGGTTGTATCTGCCCCTGGTGAAGGTGCTTGCTTTCATTTCACCGTGCCGGTGTGGCGCGGTCAAAGTGACTGAATACTTGACTCAAGGTGAGTTGGCTGTCTAGGCTCAATTCTTGCCAATTAGGCCTTGCCCCCATCGTCTAGAGGCCTAGGACACCTCCCTTTCACGGAGGCGACAGGGGTTCGAATCCCCTTGGGGGTATCATTTAATTGGCATAAATATTTAATACAACCACACACCTTAGATCTCCACTTAAAGTATAAAATAGCATCAAGAAACAATATCCTTAATCATGACAAGATTGTATTCATTTAGTTAGTTACAATTAAATAATAATTAGATAGCTATTATATGCTAAGTAGATATTATTCAAGCAATGATTGAAACGACTATGTCAGCTAATATAACAATATAAACTACGTATGATTTAAATTAAACAGTCTCGGCCAATTTCACGGCCTGAGCGCGTCGCAAGGCCTCAAGGGCAACGCATCGCAAATTTGTAGCCAAATCTTCCCGCAATCTTTGCTCTATCAGGGCAATTGGCATACCAATGCAAGCCTGAACAAGTAATTCGT
>VFLB01000031.1 GCA_009914645.1 Synechococcaceae bacterium Bin_79_3 | reverse complement strand
GCCGTCGTTTGGGCTGGTATTCAACGTTATTGGCGCCCTGAAAATGAACTCCAAGCGCTGCTTATGCGGCCAATAAAGAGCTTTCGCTCATCGCTTTTCACTAATTTTGGGCCGGCAAATAGGCCAAGCCAAATCAAACCCACTAGTTCTAAAAGCCTTGGCAGCATAGGTATTGCATCGAGAGTGCCCAGCACTGCGCCCAGTAAACGCAGAAAAATAATCAGCACAATCGCAATGCCCACAGCTTTAAGGGGGCGTTGGCTTTGTTCCCAAATTTGTTTGGCCTTGCCATCACCAAGCCAGGTGTTCAAAAGCCCAAGCAATTCCTGCCACTCGCCACCTTCTGCGGCACCTTCAGCAGCGCTGCTAGTGGCAGGGGTTGAAATGGTGCTGGCGATTGGATTAGGTGTTTCAGTTTTTAAATCGCTCAGAGAATCTGGGGTTTCCATCAAACTTGAGCCTGCGGGGAATTGAGTTTACCGCTGTAAATCGAATATCTGATCAGTAATGTTTAGCTATCTAAAGGATGCAGGCTGCCTTCGGCCTCTAAGGGGGCATCCCAGGCCCGAATTGGGAAGCTGCCATCTTTTAATTTTTGGCTTAATAACTCAGTGTGGCTATCGCCAAAGTTAAGGCTGCATGCCGGCGCTGCTCGCACCAAACGACCATCCACCTGAATTTTGCCCTTCAGCAGAGCGCCGTAGCTCACATAGCCAAAACTAGGTTTAATTCGGCGCGGTATGGAGAAATCTAAAACTGGCGCCTCGAGGCTTTCATCAGGCACAGCTGCTTGGCGAGCCTGCTTTTCAGTTAGCAGTAGTACTGGCGCTGCAACAGCGATAAGTAGGGCTGCCCCATGGCCTTCAAACCAGCAGGGTTTCAGCCATTGGCGTTGCAGCCCTTGCAGATTTACAGATGCGGCCACCGTTGCCCCCGGCGCCCTTGCGTGGCCGCTTAATTGGCGCCGACAGCTGGGTTGATGGCCACTGCCAGGCCCAAGCACCTGGCCAATGGCGCCAGCTATCAGTAGTGGTTGACCTGGCCCTAACTGGCTCAAGCCGGGCATGCTGAGGCCAATGCTGCGGGCTCCGCTGCAACTAAACAGAGCATTTCCAAAGGGGCCCAGTAGCCCCCCGATCGGGCCTGGAAGCAACCCCTCTGCGCTACTTACCGCCACCACACCGTTTTCACTGATTGCCCTGCTTAAAAACAGGCGTGCAGTGCCAAGTTGTTTAAGTTGCAAGCGGCTTTGGAATTCGCGGCGGGGGTGCAGCGTGGTGGCTTCCCCCAGTAATTCCAGGGGCAACTCCTCCCCCATTAACAACTTATCCAATATCTGGGCACCTGCGCGGCGACGGGTGCTATCCAAACCACCACCGATCGGCAGGCACAGCTCCCCTGGCCCGAACCCACCGCTTGCTCCCACCCCTCCTAATTTTGCTTGCTTCAAACGCAGCGGGGGGTCGCAGGGGCCAAGGCTGAGCCAAATTTGGCCTTGATCAGTGAATTCACAGCTGCCGGCAGCCACCACATGGGTTTTTCCGTAGGCGGCCTCTAGTCCTTGGCTTGCTGCCAGCTCGCGAAATTGCAAAGCTGTGCACACCTGCAGCTTCCCGGCTCGCTGCAGTTGACGCAATTCTTCT
>VFLB01000138.1 GCA_009914645.1 Synechococcaceae bacterium Bin_79_3 | reverse complement strand
GGCCAATCATTGCAATGTAGTTCTATCAACCCGGGAGGGATTTCCGTGCCAAGGGCGTTGTGCACGCTTTCCTTTGGGCATACACCAGGCTGCCAGGCACCTAGTTCAAGGTTATGGGGCCATCCCTCAAAATTGGCTGCCATCAATCGCGCCACCATCTGCGTGTTGCAGCAAAGTTCAAGCTAGTGCCACCCCATGCCTCTGACCTATGGCAAATCCAATTGCCACTATTTTTTGCGATTTCGATGGCACCATCACCCCAGAAGACACTTTCGATGCAGTGGTAATGGCGGTGGCCCCGCAGGTGTGGATTCCCCTTAAAAGGCAACTTTTTTGCTTTGAAATCACTTTGCGCCAGGGCATGGAGCTTCTAGCAACAGCTCTAACTCCAGATGATCTTGAGCAGATGGTGAGCCATATGGGCCAATTTCAACCAAGGCCTGGTTTTTTACCTTTTCTTGATGAATTGGAAGCTGCAAGGATGCCGTTTGTGCTCGTTTCTGCTGGGCTTACGCCGCTTGTTGAAAAAGTGATGGCACCCCATCGGCACCGGCTACTGCAATTGGTGGCAGCCCATGTAACAAGTCATCCCGAAGAGGGGCTGGCATTTCATAGCGAGTTTTTTAGCACTGACGAATTGGTTGCAAAGCAGCAGGTGATCTCAAGGTATGGCGGAGGTTTAAGCGTGGTTATTGGAGACTCGATCACAGACCTGGGGATGGCCCAGGTGGCTGATCTTGTTTTTGCTCGCGAACCCCTCTGCCATTGGTTAGAGCAGCGCAATATCTCCCATCACCGCTGGCTTGACTTTGATGATGTGAGTGCTGTGCTCAGGGCAAAGGGTTTGCTGCCGGTAACTGACGCCGAAACTCTGCACGCACCTCCCTTGGATGCAAAACCCAGGCTAATTCCTGGGGATGGCTAAGGCTGTTAACCAAGGGCGACACCTGTTCAAGCGCCTGTAAGTGTTCGCCATCCCATAGCCTTAACCCCCCCACATAGGGGCGATAGCCAGTGCTGCGTCTTTCCCTAAGGCCGCAACATATTTCGGGGTTCAACCCCGATTTTGTAGACAGCCTTTGGGCAAGGGCAAGGGCAGCTAAGCGGTCTGCATTTGTTAGGTGGCGCACATCGGTGG
>VFLB01000274.1 GCA_009914645.1 Synechococcaceae bacterium Bin_79_3 | reverse complement strand
TGTTCACCTTGGGGCCGGTGCTTGTGGTGGTGCCGGTGATCCTGTCTTGGCTAGTGGTGCCTTTTGGTCAGCATTTACTGATCAGCAATGTGGGGATCGGAATTTTTCTCTGGATTGCCCTCAGCAGCATTCAGCCGATCGGTTTATTGATGAGTGGCTACGCAAGCAATAACAAATATTCATTAATCGGAGGCTTAAGGGCTGCAGCGCAATCGATCAGCTACGAAATACCGCTTGCCCTTGCGGTGCTGGCGGTGGTGATGATGAGTAACTCCCTAAGCACCGTGGCGATCGTTGATCAACAAAATACCGCTGGAATTTTGAGCTGGAATATCTGGCGCCAACCGGTGGGATTTTTAGTGTTTTGGATTTGCGCCTTAGCTGAATGTGAACGCCTGCCCTTCGACCTACCGGAAGCAGAAGAGGAATTGGTAGCTGGTTATCAAACCGAATATGCCGGCATGAAATTTGCCCTTTTTTATCTGGGCAGCTACATAAATCTGGTTCTATCGGCGCTGCTGGTGGTGGTGCTTTATTTAGGCGGTTGGGGCTTCCCGATCCCGGTTGAAACGCTGGCGAGCTGGCTTGGCCAATCGGTAGACAATCCCGTGCTGCAGGTGTTTACAGGTGCCCTTGGCATCGTGATGACAGTGCTCAAGGCCTACTTGCTGGTGTTTATTGCAATCTTGCTGCGCTGGACGGTGCCACGGGTGCGGATTGATCAACTGCTTAATTTTGGCTGGAAGTTCCTGCTCCCAATCGCGCTTGTAAACCTGCTTTTAACCGCTGCCCTGAAGTTGGCGTTTCCAGCCATCATGGGTGGCATAAGCGCCTAGTTCTTTTTTTGTTATCCCTCCCCTCGCTGCCAATCCATGTTCGGCTTTCTTAAACAAGTAGGCGACTACACCAAAGAGGCGGTGAGTGCCAGCCAGAACATTGCTCAGGGCTTATCCGTAACCTTTGATCACCTGCGCCGCAGGCCAATCACGGTTCAATATCCCTACGAAAAACTGATCCCTTCTGAGCGCTACCGCGGCCGCATCCACTTTGAATTTGATAAGTGCATCGCATGTGAGGTGTGTGTGCGCGTCTGCCCAATCAATTTGCCAGTGGTGGATTGGGTAATGAATAAAGCAACTAAGAAAAAAGAGTTGCGTAATTACTCGATCGATTTTGGGGTGTGTATTTTTTGTGGTAATTGCGTTGAGTATTGCCCAACCAATTGCCTATCAATGACAGAGGAATACGAGCTGGCCACATTTGATCGCCATAGCCTCAATTACGACAACGTTGCCCTTGGTCGCTTGCCCACCAGTGTTACCAGCGATCCTGCGGTAGTTGCCTTAAAAGAATTTGCCTATCTACCTAAAGGTGAAATGGATCCCCACGGCGTTGATCCAACCAGGCCAAGAGCGGGAATTACTAAGGAGGAACTCAGCTGATGCCACCAATTGCTGAACTCACAGAGCTAATTGTTTTTGTATTCCTCGCCAGTGCAGTGGTAATCGGGGCACTAGGAGTTGTATTGCTGCCAAACATTGTTTATGCCGCCTTCTTGCTAGGGGGCGTATTTCTGGCGGTGGCTGGTCTTTATTTGATGCTGAATGCCAGCTTTATCGCAGCAGCCCAAGTACTTATTTATGTGGGCGCGGTAAATGTGTTGATCCTTTTTGCGATCATGCTGGTAAATAAAAAAGAAGCGATGGCCGCCTCCCCAGGCACAGGCCTAAGACGCATTCTTTCCAGCGCGGTTTGCGTTGGCTTATTAATCCTTCTACTGCGGGTTGCATTCACTACCCCTTGGGCTTTGCCAGGGCCAGCACCGATTGGAGAAGATGCTGTAATTCGCCTTGGTGAACACTTCTTTAGTGATTATCTACTGCCATTTGAACTCGCTTCTGTTTTGCTGCTGATGGCAATGATTGGCGCGATTGTGCTTGCCCGCCGCGACGTATTTAGCACTGATGTGGGCACTGGAGAGGCGGTTGATCAAGCCTTAATTGAGAAAGCCCGCAGTCCATTACTTGTTGGCAAAAATATCAACCAAAAACCATTGGAAACCAACCCATGAACACAAGTTTACTAGTTCCACTCGAGGCTTATCTTACGGTTGCAGCACTACTTTTTTGTATTGGTGTGTGGGGCTTAATCAATAGCCGTAACGCGGTGCGAGTACTGATGAGCATTGAACTGATGTTGAACGGCGTAAATATAAATTTGATGGCTTTTTCCAGCTATTTAGATGGCTATGAAATTCGCGGCCAGGTGTATGCAATTTTTGTAATCACAGTGGCAGCAGCTGAAGCTGCTGTGGGTTTAGCAATTTTGCTCTCCTTATATCGCAACCGCGATACGGTTGATATGGAGCAATTCAACCTGCTGCGTTGGTAGCTCAACATGGAACTAAACCACGTATGGGTGGTGTTTCGCAGCGGTAGCCAAACTGCCGAGCGCATGGCGCGCCGTTGTTCAGATCTGTTACTTGAGCGTGGTTCTCAGGTCACGATTGCGATGAGTGGCCTAAACGCCAATCCCTTTCCAGGTTTACTTGCAGATGGAGCCTTACCAAATTTGGTTTTGGTTCTTGGCGGAGATGGCACTGTGTTGGGGGCTGCCCGCTACCTAGGCCCCCTTGGCGTGCCTTTGCTCAGTTTCAATGTTGGCGGCCATCTGGGTTTTCTTACCCACGAAAGTAGTTTGCTCAGCAGCTTGCTTGCGGATGCTGGCAATGGCCTCTGGCAAAGACTGCTTGAGGGCCACTACGCCTTAGAGCAACGCTTGATGTTGCAGGCCAGCATCGACCGTGGCGATGGGGTGCCTGATAGTGGCGATCAACTAGACGATCAAGGCAAGCCTTGCCATCTAGCTTTAAACGATTTCTACATGCGTCCAGCCCAGGAAGAATCCTCCCCCACCTGCCGGCTAGAACTTGAGATCGATGCTGAAGTTGTGGGTCAATATCAAGGCGACGGCCTGATCATTGCTACCCCCACTGGGTCCACCGGATATGCAATGGCAGCAGGGGGGCCAATCCTGCACCCCTCGATCGATGCAATTGTTGTTAATCCGATTTGCCCCATGAGCTTGTCTAGCCGGCCAGTGGTGGTGCCACCTCGCTCAGTGCTAGCTATCTGGCCCCTTGGAGAAAGCGGTAGGCGCGTGAAGCTTTGGAAAGATGGGGCACTTGCCTCAGTGCTGGAACCCGGCGATCGCTGTGTAATCAAGCAAGCCGATCACCATGCATTGTTGCTTTCGCTTGATCAACAACCCTCCTATTTCAAAAATCTCAGCCATAAGCTGCATTGGGCCGGCAGCCTCAGTGATGCCATGCCATCTCAAAACTGAACCATCCAGATCAGCTAATGGGCTTAGAAATTGAAAGGCGTTTTTTAGTTGTAAATGATGGCTGGCGGCAATTTCTTCAATATTCAGAGCCCCTGCAACAGGGCTACTTAAGCGAAGGCAGCAGTGGCTTCACCATAAGAGTGCGCTGCAGCGCTCAAAAAGCCTGGCTCACCATCAAAGCCCCCACTGCTGATCCAGTGATACGCCATGAGTTCGAGCTGGCGATGCCGCTTGCGGAAGCTTTGCAACTTTTAGATTTAACCCCCTGCCGCATTAAAAAAACCCGGCATCATCTACTGCTACCGGGTGGTGATTGGGTGATAGATGTGTTTGAAGCAGAAAATGCAGGCTTAATAATTGCAGAAGTTGAACTTCCAAAAGCCGATAGCCCTATAGAAATCCCGCCTTGGTGTGGCGCAGAAATAAGCGATAAAGGTGATCTAAGTAATGCTGCTCTTGCCGTTAAACCCTGGAAATTCAGGCAACTTGAAGCAAAGATGTAGCAGCTAAATCTTTGCTGATATTCGCAAGATTAACGCCTAAAGCTACTAAAATCTGTTGCAATTGAGTGTTATTTAGTTCAGGGAATATCGGCAAACTAAGCACCTCTGCCGCCAATCGTTCGGTGATCGGCAAACTTCCAGGTTTGTAGCCGAGTTCGGCGTAAGCCGGCTGCCGATGAATTGGGATCGGGTAGTAAATGATTGTATTAACCCCTTGTTGTTGCAAATGAGCCTGCAACCAATTGCGGCAACGCCCTTCCGGTAATCCATGGCTGGCGCTTGTGGGACAGGGGCTACAGCTTGAGTTGCCACAAGCGGCTGTCTCCTTGGGGCATGCAGGAATGCGCAATACAAATTGATTCCAACTATGGCCGATTGGGCCAGGATCGGGCACATGTAAGTGGGAAAAATCGCTAAGTGCTGCGAGGTAAGCGCTGGCGATAGCACTACGCCGTTGAATCCACTCTTGCAAGCGCGGTAATTTCACTAAAAGCACCGCTGCTTGTAAAGCATCAAGGCGGCTGTTGTAGCCCAAGTTTGTATGTAAATAACGGCGTGGCATCCCGTGCACTGCTAATTCCCTCACCTTTTGGGCTAACTCAGCATTTCCACAGGTAACGGCACCACCATCCCCAGCGGCGCCAAGATTTTTTGTAGGGAAAAAGCTAAAACAACCAAGATCTCCCCAGCTGCCAACTGGTCGCCCCGCCCAGCTCGCACCAGTGGCTTGGGCGCAATCTTCCACCACAAAGAGTTTGTGGCTTTGCGCCAACTGCATCAGCCGCTCCATATCAACCGGGCGGCCAAATAAATGCACGGGCAATATCGCTTTAGTGGCTGGGGTAATAGCCGCTTCTACTTGATCAAGATCTATTAGGTATGAATCTGGATCTACATCTACAAAAACTGGTTTTGCTCCCACGGCGCTAATCGCCTCAGCAGTGGCAAAAAAGCTAAAAGAACTTGTGATCACCTCATCCCCAATCCCCACATCGAGGGCCCTTAGGGCTAAAACCAGAGCATCAGTGCCGCTGTTACAACCAATTGAATGGGCAACACCGCACGATGCCGCAAAAGCCGCTTCGAATTTGGCGATAACCGGTCCGCCGATGTATTGCCCACTGCGCAACACCTCTAATACCGCCTGATCAAGCTCCTCCCCCAGCTCGGCCAGCTGAACACTCAGATCAAAAGGAGGAATTGCCATAAGGCACAGCTTAAATGCTTCTAGGTTGCTGATTGATGTTGCCAAATGAATGCACCATGGAGAGCCATAGCCGTTAGCGGTGCACTGATCCTTGTGGCTGTTATCAGCGCCGGGAAATTGCCCTTAGCTTGGAAAACATATCCACTCAGCCGTCAAGTGCCCCACGACGGCCTTGCCGTTGTGAGCCAACCCAACGGTTACGGGCTACATATCTGGATTGAAACAAACACAAACGAAGCCGGGGTTTGCAAACCCCGCTGGAATGTTGATCCCGCCAGACTTTTTAATGGCAATGGCTCTGCTCCTTTTAGCTCTGGGCTAGCTAGCAGAGGCGAATTTTTTGAAGCCGTAAGCCATTGGCAC
>VFLB01000241.1 GCA_009914645.1 Synechococcaceae bacterium Bin_79_3 | reverse complement strand
TCCCAGCCCCATTTGTGCAGGTGCCCTTGGGGGTAACAGAAGATCGCCTGGTGGGATCTGTAGATGTAACCCGCTCATTAGCGGAAGGCAAAACGGTGTTTCAACCGGGTTTACTGGCAGAAGCCCATAGAGGCGTGCTTTATATCGATGAAATAAATCTGCTGGATTTAAACGCTTTAAATCTGCTGCTAGCGGCTGTGGGTTCGGGCCTTAATCAAGTGGAACGGGAGGGTTTGAGTGTGGCTCACCCCTGCAAGCCCCTATTGATTGCCACCTTCAATCCGGAGGAGGGGGCAATCGCTGATCATCTGCTGGATCGTTTTGCAATTGCTCTTTGCGCTGATCAAACAGTAAGCACAGCAGAGCGAGTTTTAATCACAGAAACTGCGATCGATTACGCCGAAAACAGCACGACCTTTCGCCGCCAATGGCAGGAAGAAAGCGATGCAATCGCCACCCAATTGCTGTTAGCTCGCCAGTGGTTGCCAGATGTAGTGATCAGCAATGCTCAAATCACTTATCTGGTGCAAGAAGCGCTGATAGGCGGAGTGGTGGGGCACCGCGCTGAGTTGTATGCCCTGCGGGTGGCAAAAGCCCATGCCGCCCTTGATAGCCGCAACGTAGTGGATGCAGAAGATCTGCAATTAGCGGTGAGGCTAGTGATCGCGCCGCGGGCAAAACTTTCAGCTCCATCCCAAGAAGCACCACCCGATCAACAACCTCCTCAAGAGTCATCGCCTCAAGAGCCAGCACCTTCAAGCGAAAATCAAGCAGAAAATCAGCCAGATAACCAGACAGATAACCATGCAGAGAGCCAGGAAGAAAACGAAAATAAGGATTCTGAAAACAACCAAGAAGAAAACCCTGAATCAGCCGATTCCCCCCCTGCTGTGCCTGAGGAATTCATGCTGGATGCGGAATCAATAGCGCTCGATCCAGAATTACTTTCATTTCAAGCTGCAAAAAGCAAGGCCGCAAGAAGTGGTTCCAGAGGTTTGGTGCTGAGCAACAACCGCGGCCGCTACGTGCGACCTGTAATCCCAAGGGGGCCCGGCGGCCGTATCGCCGTTGATGCCACCTTGCGGGCAGCGGCGCCATACCAAAAAAGCCGCAGGGAACGCTTCCCAGGCCGCAAGTTGATTGTGGAGGAGGTTGATATCAGGGCAAAACAATTGCAACGTAAAGCTGGGGCCCTAGTGATTTTCCTAGTGGATGCGAGCGGCTCGATGGCTCTTAATCGCATGCAAAGCGCAAAAGGAGCTGTGCTGCGCTTGTTAACGGAGGCATACGAAAACCGCGATGAGGTGGCTTTGATCCCATTTCGCGGCGAACAAGCCGAGGTGTTATTGCCGCCCACCCGCTCGATCACCGCAGCCAAACGCCGCCTAGAAACAATGGCTTGCGGTGGCGGCTCTCCCCTTGCCCATGGCTTAGCTCAAGCAGCAAAGGTGGGGGCAAATGCTTTGCAAAGTGGTGATTTATCCCAAGTGGTGGTGGTAGCAATTACTGATGGCAGGGGAAATGTTCCCCTGGGGCGCTCCCTCGGGCTACCAGAACCAGAAGTAACAGTTGATCTAAAACAAGAACTTAAGGAGGTGGCAGGGCGTTATCGGCTGCTGGGCTTAAAACTCTTAGTGATAGATACCGAACGCAAATTCATTGGTAGTGGTATGGGTAAAGAACTGGCAGAAGCAGCTGGCGGCCGCTACGTGCAATTACCAAAAGCAAGCGATCAAGCAATTGCAGCAATTGCTCTGGAAGCACTCAATCGTTAAGTATTCAAAATAGAGTTACTTAATATATTAATTATTTGATTGGCTTGCGGATCTCTGGATATAATTCATCAAAAAACTTTCCGAGGCCTACAGTTACGCTGCGCATCCCATTAACAAAATTTGGATCGCCGCTAAGTTTTTGCACATCTCCACCAATCGCATCAATGCGGCGGGTGAGCTGCTCGGCATTAGAAAGTGTGCGCTTTAATTCATTAATAGTTTGAGGATTATCAAAAGCAGACACAATATTATTAGTGTGTTTTAAAGTAGAATTAGCTTGAGCTGTGGCGAGTTTAAGATTTTTTATCACTGGGTCAGCCTCCTTTATCGCCTTTTGGAGCTGTAAAACCAATGTATTTCCACTAGCAAGTACTAGATCTGCTCGCTTTGCTGTAACTCCAAATGCTTTTGATGTTTTACTTACTTCGGTGAGGGTAATCGCCCCCTTACCGATTAAGTTTTCCTTCTCTGCCTTTGCCAATAGGTTTTGCATCATTCCCATCACAGCGTTGAGGCTGGGGGTGGCAGTGCCATGCACCAAGCCGTTTGCGCAAACAATCAAGCTGGGATCGCAATT
>VFLB01000108.1 GCA_009914645.1 Synechococcaceae bacterium Bin_79_3 | reverse complement strand
TAGGCGGATTTGCCCGCTGCGCTCAGTCTTTTCATAAACCAGATGGCAGTGGCTATCGCTGGCTGGCTGATCAACTAGTGGCACTCGATGTTCAAAATCCAATTGCCGCTTCGCGGTTCTTGAAATTATTTATGGGTTGGCGCAACTATGGCCCCCAACGAAAAGATCAGATGCAAACAACTTTATATTGGCTACTTGATCGTTTACATTCAGCCAACAGTCAAGAAATTACGCGCCAATGTTTGGGGTTGTAAAAGAGTTAACGAATTGTGCGTAGATTGTTTGAGTTTGGGAATGGATCTGGGTATAAACTACGGTGCACTTGATTAAGGACTGTTTTACGTATTTCTCCACCTTCTTTACCAGCGTATTGCCCCCATAAGCCTTCCCAGTAAAAGTAAATAACACCAAATCCTCTCTCGGCGCTAAGTGCTATCTGTTTGCGCAGGGTGTTCGTATCGGTGCTGCGCCCACCAAAACCAGCCAGTAGGCCAATATTAATTGGTATACCCCAGCTGCGGGCACGATCGAGAGCTGGTTGATTGAGATCTTGTTCAAATCCGCGCACTGAATATGCATAATTTTGAACTACCAATTCATCCACCAACCGCCTCACAGACCAGATCTCCCAATCTTGCAACCACTTGTTGTATGAGAAGCGAAATGGACCCGGCGATAAACTGATCCTGCCATTGCCATTGCTGCGTTGCAGGGCTTGGCGCAATTCCACCAATAGCCCGGTTAATTTCTGACGTCGCCATGTCATCCAAGCGCGATTTGTGTAATCGGCTGGAGGTTCAAGGCCTGTTTCTTGTTTATATAATGCTGAGGTGTAAGCGTCGTAACCTAAATCTACAGGCCAGGCAAAATGATCATCAAGCTGAACCCCATCAACTTTGCATCGCTCTACAATTTCAGTAATTAAACCAATAAACCGCTCTCGCACCCCAGGGTGGGCTGGATTTAACCACACCCTTAAATCTTTTAAAGGTGATGTTTTTAAATTTGCTCCGTGCATTGCGTAGTATGGGGAGCCATCTATCTTTTTTAAGATCCAATCAGGATTTTGTTTAACAACCGCTGCATCACCCGGTTCCATTAAGCCATATTCATACCAAGGAATAACTTGTAAACCTCTCTTATGGGCTACGGCCGTCATCCGGCAGATTGGATCTAAATCAGGTGAACGCTTTGCTAGGGCAGGCTCCATAGGTGCCCATTTTGAGCGATGAAAGGTGGTGCCACGGCTCCATACATTTGGGTAAAG